>CAZNWW010000021.1:0-11356 GCA_964576155.1 uncultured Myxococcales bacterium
CGTTTTTTATCGACCGCGGACCATGTGGCCTACGTGGACCACAACCTGGGCCTCTCCCTCGATCCGTCCCTCCGGAGCGCGAAGGTTGCGTTCAGCAACCTCCACGGCTGCGGCGCGACCACGGTGCTGCCCGTGCTCAGGGCAGCGGGCTTCGAGGTGGTGGTGGCCGAGGATCAGGCGTCCATGGACGGCCGCTTCCCCACGGTGCCCTACCTGACGCCGAACCCTGAGGTCCCGAGCGCGATGGTTCGTATCATCGAGGTGGCCCGGGCGGCCGGCGCAGACCTCGCCCTGGCCACGGACCCCGACGCGGACCGCCTGGGTCTGGCCGCGCCGGGCCCCGACGGGGAGTGGCGCACCTTCACGGGCAACCAGATAGCGGCCCTGGTCCTGTCCCACGGCCTGGTGGGTCGCGCAGTCGCCGGGCGCCTCTCCCCGCAGGACTACGTTATCAAGACCGAGGTCACCACGGACCTCCTCCGCCGCATGGCCGAGGACGCCGGGGTCCGCTGCGTCGGCCATCTCCTCGTCGGCTTCAAGTACATCGGCGACGTGATCGCATCCATCAAGAACCATGGGCGTTGGCACGAAATAGAAGCAGATGAAACAAACTTCATCTGTGCGATGGAGGAGAGCCACGGGGTGTTGGTTTCCCCCGCTATCCGGGACAAGGACGCGGCGGGAGGAGCGCTTTGGCTGGCCGAGCTGGCGTCCGTCGAGGCGGCCCGGGGCCGCACCCTCTGGGACCGCCTCTACGACCTCTACCGTGCCCACGGGGTCCACGGGACCGCGCTGCGCTCGGTGATCATGGAGGGGAGCGCGGGGGTTCAGCGGATCAAGGCGATCCAGGCGAGCTTGCGTGAGGATCCGCCGACCTCGGTGAACGGCCGCAGGGTCGAGGCCTTCCGCGACCGCCAGGATCCCGCCGGTATTTTTGGTAAGATCCTGTCGGGCACTGACCGGGCCTCCCGAGACGTTCTAGTCTTCAGCCTCGAGGGCGGCGCCAGGCTGATCCTGCGTCCCTCGGGTACCGAGCCGAAGAACAAGAGCTACCTGGAGATGGCCACCCCACCCCTGGCCTCTGACGCGTCCGTAGCGGAGGTGGAGGCCGCGCTGGCGCGCCTGGACCGGGAGGCCGAGTCCCTGCTGGACTGGTGGGAAGTGGAGCTCCTCCGCCGCGCAGGTCTGGATTTTCCGCCCTATGCCCTCAGGTTTTCGGGTCTCATCCCCCTCGATAAAAAAATGCAATTCACCGGGATCCTGGATCCCGAGATCCGGCACCGTCTCAAGACCGACACCCCCGCAGATGTCGCCACCTGGCTCGGCGCCCAGCTCCCTGAGGTCGGCGCCTCCGAGCTCCTGGCAGCCGGCCTCGCCGCGTTCGGCGAGACCCTGTCGAATGACCGCCAGCCTGCCTGGAAGGCTGTTCTGGCGGCCTTGTAGGCCGTTTGGTATCTCTGCACGGGGTCGTCCCCCCTCCGCCGCCTGCGGCGACACCTCCCCCAACAAGGGGGGAGGAATGACAGTGAATGCGGCGGCCGTTTGAACGCCCCGTTGCTCCGCAAGTAGTGTTTCTGTACGCTTTCAACGAACACTCCAGGAGGTCGTCATGCTCCGTCCCGGCTTGGTCTTGATCGCTGCACTCTCCCTCCTCGCTTTCTCCGCATGCGACCGGGCCAAGACCCCGATCGCTGAAGGCGGCCCGCCGGTGGACGATGTGCCGCTGGTGGGCGTGGACGGCGGCGGGGATCTGACTGTCGTCGACGCCCTACCTCTCCCGGACATCCTCCCGGACACTGCGGCTCCCGACTCCGCCGGTCCCGACACGGTTGGCCCCGGGCCGGACATTCCCATGGTGGAAGACGTCCAGTGGCCGCCGACCTGCTGTGAAATCGACGGGGACTGCGTCGACGGGAAGATCTGTGTCGGCGCGGCCGACGGGGCCGCGGGGCAATGCCGTCCGAGCGGTTGCTACGGTCCCGGCGGTTGCGATGACTACTACACCTGCGTCGGCTACGAGGTCTGCTCCTGCGAGGACGACTGCCTGTCGATGCGGGGGAGCTGTGTCCCGCAGGACGCAGGGTGCTGCGGGCCGGACTTGCCATGTCCCGCGGGGACCGTGTGCGCAGTAGAGGGGGCCGGCGGCAGCGGGACCTGTGCGCCGACTCCGCCGAAGGATTACATATGCTGGTCCGATGCGGACTGTGCGCCGGGACTTGTCTGCGACGGCGCGCAGCTCTGCCCTTGCGACGCGGACTGCGATATGTGGAACGACTTCGGCGTGTGTACGGACGCAGGCCTCGCTGAATGCATAGCCAAGCACAGCGGCTGCGGCTGCGAGGAGGGCTGCGATGACGGCTTCTGGGCCGTGGCCTACTACCCCGAGGGAGAGGGGCCCTTCCCTGCCGACTTCTGGCCGTCGCAGGAGATCCTGGACGCCGCGGTGGCCTGGTACGAATGCTCGATCTGCACCTGCGAGGAGCGCTGGCACATCAAGGTCGACGGGGTCTGGATCGATGATCTCGAGGAGCACGTGGACGGGTTCTGCGAGTTTTTAATTGAGTACCAGGATAGCTGTGGTGGTTGTTTGGAGAGTTGGGAGGGTGGGTGCTGTTGAGGGGACCCCGTGCAGAGATTTCAGGCGCTGCAAGCCTCCGGACAAGCCTCGCAGATGTCGTCGCAGCAGTCGTTGTATTCCAGACAACTCGAATCACACCAGCAGCCGCTCGGCGCGGAGTCGCCGCAGTAGCCTGTGCAGGAGTCGTCTGAGCCGCCGCCGCCGGAGAGGGTCGCGGTGACGTCGTACCAGGTGTTGGCCGGGCCGGTGATCTTGAGGTAGGCCGTCCCGGTGGAGCTGGCGGTGGTGACGCCGGAGCAGTTGTCCGCGTTGCAGGGGAGGGTGACCTCGGGTACGCCCGGCGCCATGAGCACCACCACGGGCTTGCCGTCCGCGTCGGTCAGGTACTCCAGCTCGACGCTGATCTCCTCGCCGGAGTCAACCATGATCTGGAACCAGTCCGCGTCGCAGCACATGGTCAGGTCCTCGACGATCTGGCCCGGGGTCAGGGGGATCGCCTGGCCCTGAGAGTCGTTGGGCTCCTTCGCGTCCCCGTCGCATTCGGGGCAGGTGGAGGCGAGGACCTCCAGGGAGTAGGCGCCTTCGGTGCTCTCCTTGGGCCAGCCCTCGACCCGGAGCCCGTAGGTCCCCGAGACCGGGGCCGGGTCCACGCCAACGGTCTCCATGCCCGTGCCGGAGAAGCTCACGTCCAAGACGTCGCCGTCCGGGGCCACGAGGTAGAGGTCCAGATCGATGGCAACCGCGAAGTCGATGGACGCCAGGATGCTGTCCCCCGCCTGGAGGGAGAGGGTGTACCAGTCCACGTCCTCTGCGCAGATCTGGAGACCGTCCAGGCTGGTCTCGGGTCCAACGGAGGTCCCGGCCCCCTGGCTGTCGTTGGGTTCGTTCCCGTCGTTGACGCAGCCGCCGCCCTGGCTCGTGATGATCTCCAGGCCGTAGGGGGCCTTGATGTTGTTGCCGCTTTTCGCGAAGACAACCAGGTAGTAGTTCCCCACGACCTCGACGGTGTACTGGACCGTCTCCTGGTCCCCGATCTCGTCGGACATCATGAGCGGCTCCTGGCCGGACTCGGAGAACAGGCCGAGGCCCAGATCCCCGTGGTCGTGCTGGAAGCTGATCGTAGCGGTGAGCTGGGTTCCCGAGGTGACGGGCAGGGAGTACCAGTCGGTGTCGTAGGTCTGCGCGTCGGCGTCACAGATCGACAGGCCCTGGAAGAGGCCGGGATTGAGTTTGGGCGCGGCGGCCTTGGTCTCGTTGGGCTCGAAGGAGTCCGGCGTGCAGGTGTTCGGAGTGGTCCCTGTCTTCACCAGGATCGAGGCCTCCTTGGTGACGGTGTAGGTCCCGTCGGTGACGGAGAACTTCGGGGTGAAGCTCTGGTTCACGTGGGCCTGCCCGGGGGTCCAGGTGAGGGTGTGTCCGATCGCGTCCCACATAGCCCCCGGCGGGGTGTCCGTCGCCTCGTAGACCAGGGGATCATTGTCGGGATCCGTGGCCTGAATGGTCAGGGCCAGGGTCTTGCCGACCGCTATCTCCTGGGAGGGGATCGTGGCCATCTCCGGGGGCTGGTTGCCGGTCGCGCCGCCGGTGACGATGATGAGCACGTCCTGGGTGTCCTTGAGCTGGCCGTCGGTCACCGAGAAGGTGACCCGGTGCTCGCTGCCCGCCAGCCCAGCCGCCGGGGTCCACTGGAAGATCGCTCCGTCTGGCTCGAAGGTAGCGCCGGCGGGCAGGTCCCCCTGGACGCTGTAGGTCATCTCGTCGCCGTCCTGGTCAGTAGCCTGGACGTGCAACGTGAAGGGCTGCCCCGCAGCGGGGAACTGGTCCCCCAGGGTCTCGAACTCGGGCGCGTGGTTCTGCTTCTCGGTCACCGCGCGGAAGGTCACGGTCTCGCTGTCGAACGCGGACCCGTCGGACGCGACGAAGGTCACCAGGTATGGACCACCCTGTTGGGCCGGCGTCCAAACGAAACGCGCATCCCCTTTAAAAAACTTTGAGTCCGGGGGGAGCTCGCCGTACGCGGAGAAGGTCACTGCAGCCCCCTCCGGGTCCACGGCCTCGAGGACGAGCTCGAGGGTCTCCCCGATCACGACCTCTTTGTCCCCGATCTTGTGCAGGTCGGGTGGCTCGTTCCCGCTAGGGGGGGGGCCGGAGGTGTCGGGCAGGGACGCCCCGTCCGCGGTGCCGGCGGGCTCTCCGCCCGGGTCTCCGGAGCATGCGGCGAGGAAGATGATGACGACGAGGACTGAAATTATACGCATGGCTCGATCTCCCGATCCTGTGTGATCACGTTCGCACGCTCACGTCTGGGAACATTTGGCGATCACGCTCGCACGCTCACGTCTGGGAACATCTGGTAGGTTACTCCACCGTGACGCTCTTCGCCAGATTCCTGGGTTGATCCACGTCGGTGCCTCGGAGATCCGCGACGTGGTATGCGAAGAGTTGAAGGGGAATGACCGTGAGCAGGGGCAGCAGCATCGGCGGAACATCGGGGATCCAGAAGACGTGGTCTGCGATGTCCGCGGCCTGGACATCCCCCTCGGTGGCCACCGCGATGATCCGCCCGCCCCGGGCCTTCACCTCCTGCACGTTGGACAGGGTTTTTTCATAGGACGGTCCCTTCGGGATCAAGGCGACAGTTGGTACCTGTTCGTCGATGAGCGCGATGGGTCCGTGCTTCATCTCCCCGGCGGGATAGCCCTCCGCGTGGATGTAGGAGATCTCTTTGAGCTTGAGCGCACCCTCCAGCGCGATGGGGAAGTCCAGGTTGCGCCCGAGGTAGAGCATGTCCCGCACGTACTGGTAGGTCTTCGCCGCCTCCCGGATCGCATCTGACTGCGCGAGGGCCTGCTCCATGAGGGTCGGCACGTGCATCAGGTCGTCGAGGAGAGCCGCTATCCGGTCCCGGTCGACCTCGCGCCGTCGTCCCAGCCAGAGGGCCAGGAGGTACACCGCGGCGAGCTGGGTGGTGAAGGCCTTCGTGGAGGCCACCCCGATCTCCGGCCCGGCGTGGGTGTAGAGCACCCCATCGGAGAGGCGGGGGAGGCTCGCGTCCAAGGCGTTGCAGATTGTGATCACCCGGGCACCCTTGGCCTTGGCTTCGCGGACCGCGGCGAGGGTGTCTGCGGTCTCCCCGGACTGGGAGATCGCCACCACCCAGGTCCGCTCGTCCAGCAGGGGATCGCGGTAGCGGAACTCCGAGCCGATCTCCGCGGAGGCGGGGATCCGGGCGAGGCTCTCCACGAGGTACTTGCCCACGAGCCCCGCGTGGTAGGAGGTCCCGCAGGCCAGGAAGACCACCCGGTCCAGGGTGTCCAGGGCCTCGTCGTCCAGCTTTGTGCCGTCCAGGAGCACGTCCGCGTCCTCCAGGAGGATCCGGGCCCGCACGGTGTCTCCCACCGCGCGGGGCTGTTCGAAGATCTCCTTGAGCATGAAGTGCTTGTAGCCGCCCTTCTCTGCCATGGCCGGGGTCCAGGTGACCCGTACCGGTGCGCGGTCCACGGGCTCGCCGTCAGGGAGCCGCGTCAGGCGGTGCTGCGTCGCGGTGATTTCCACGAGATCCCCGTCCTCGAGGAAGATGATGTCTCGGGTGCTCCCGAGGAGGGGAGGGATGTCCGACGCGACGAGGTTCTCGCCCTCCCCGAGGCCCAGGACCAGGGGGGAGAGATGGCGGGCTGCCACGAGACGATCTCGATGCTCGTCGTGGAGGACCACGATCCCATAGGAGCCCTCCACCTGGACGAGGGCCGCTCGCACCGCGGCTCCCAGGTCTCCATCGTACGCGTCATGGATCAGGTGGGCCAGGATCTCGGTATCGGTCTCCGAGGTGAAGACGTTGCCGGCGGCCTCGAGCCTCTGCCGCAGCCATCGGTGGTTCTCGATGATCCCGTTGTGGACTACGGTGACTCCGCCGTAGCGGTGGGGATGTGCGTTGACCTCGGTCGGTCGGCCGTGGGTGGCCCAACGGGTGTGTCCGACCCCCGTGGTCCCGGCCATGGGCGTGCCCTCGACGATTCGGCGGAGGTTGCAGAGCTTCCCCACCGCCCTCCGGATCTCCACCGCGCCGTCCCGCCAGACCGCGAGGCCCGCGGAGTCGTAGCCGCGGTACTCCAGGCGCTCGAGCCCCCGGAGGATCAGGGGTGTGCAGTCGTCCTTGCCGACGTATCCGATGATTCCGCACATGGCGATGACCTCCAATCAATCTGGTGTACAGGGTACCGCGGAATGCGTCGCAGGCAAGTGATCGGGCCTCCCGCAGGGGAACGACTCAGGTGCCTTCGCGTTCCTTGCGCTTCCGCTCTGCATGGCCCTCGACGTTGGTCTTTTTTGTCTCCATGTAGCTCCCCAGCCTGGTTCTTTCCTCGAGGATGGTGCCGGGCCGGGTGTGGGCAAAGGGGCCGATGGTGCAGCCCTCGTGGATCTCAGAGGACTCGAGTATGCAGTAGGGTTTGATGTGGCAGTGGGCGCCGACGGTGCTGTCCACAATCATGGTGCCGCGGGCAACCACGGTCCGTCCAGCGAGGCGCGTGGCGCCCCGGAGACTCACGCCCTGCTCGAGCAGGGTATCGGGGCCGACGGAGACGCTGTAGTCCACGTCCACGGTGTCGGGGTTCTGCACGGTCACCCCCCCGAGCGCGAGATCCTCGTTGCGCGCGTGCCGGAGGCGTCGGGTCACCGCAGCGAGGTGGACCCTCGTGTTGACACCTTGGAGTTCCTCTTCCTCATCGACCACCACCACCTTCGCGGCGCGGCCCAAGCGGAGCGCATACTCCACCACGTCGGTGAGCAGATACTCCCCCTGGCGCTCGCTCTTCTGCACCCCGTCGATGAACTCCCTGAGCAGGCCCTCTTCCACCAGGTAGATCCCTCCGTTGACCAGGTTGATCTCCTGATCCTCGGGGGCCAGTTCCTTCTCCTCGCGGATGCCGAGGATGGCCCCGGAGTCGTCGTAGAGGACTCGGCCGTAGCCCCTGGGATCCTCCGCATTGAAGCCCAGGAACGAGACATCCAGGCCAGCCTCGAAGGTTTCGATCAGGCGGGCCAGGGTCTCCGGAGTGAGGCACGGGACGTCGCCGTTGAGGATCAGGATCCCCCGCCGCCCCTCATCCGCGGCCGGCGGGGCCGCAGACAGGCCGGCGCGCACCGCGTCGCCGGTGCCCAGGGCCCGCTCCTGGAGCACGAAGCGGATCCGATCCGTAGGGGTGTCTGCGTGGCACGCGCGGCGCAGGTCGTCGAGGAACTCGCCCCCCACGATCACCACGGGCGCGTCGGTGCCGTCGAGGGCGAGACGCACCGGGAACTGGACCAGGGGACGCCCCAGTATCCGATGGAGGACCTTGGGGATCGCGGACTTCATGCGGGTGCCCATCCCCGCCGCCATGACGATCGTTGCGGAGAGCATCTCATACTCCTGTGCTCGAGTGGTCTCTCAGAGGCTCTAAATCCGGTACTCGGTCATCCAGTGTTCGTAGTCGCGGCTCTCACCCCGGAGGATCTCGAAGAAGCGCTTCTGGATGGCCAGGGTGATCTCACCGGGCTTGCCGTCGCCGATGGTGCGGTTGTCGATCTCCACGACCGGGGTGACCTCGGCCGCTGTGCCGGTGAGGAAGACCTCGTCCGCGAGCCACAGCTCGTCCCGGGTGAAGCTCTGGGCCTTGATCCGCAGGCCCATGTCCCGGGCGATGGTGATCACCGAGTCCCGCGTCAGGCCGCCGAGGATGGCCGAGGAGTACGGCGGCGTCTGGATCATCCCGTTCTTCAAGAAGAAGATGTTCTCGCCGGAGCCCTCGGAGATGTATCCCTGGTGGTCCAGGAGCAGCGCCTCGTCGTAGCCCGCGGCCTTGGCTTCGCGCTTGGCGAGGATCGAGTTCACGTAGTGGCCGATGATCTTGCCCTTCACCATGCTCGAGTTCACGTGGTGGCGGGTGAAGGACGAGACCTTGCAACGGATCCCGTTGATCAGGGCGTCGTCGCCAAGGTAGGCCCCCCAGCGCCACGCGACGATCGCCAGGCGGACCGGGTTGTTCGCATAAAGCCCCATGGCCCCGTCGCCGACGTAGACCAGTGGACGGAGGTAGCCCTCTTCGAGGCCGTTGACCCGCAGGAGATCCACGCATGCGTCGATGATGGTGGTCTTGTCGAAGGGACAGTCCAGGTTCATGATCTTGCAGCTGTCGCAGAGGCGTTGGATGTGGTCGTCGAGGCGGAAGGTCACCGAGGTCCCGTCGGTGCGACGGTAACTCCGGATCCCTTCGAACGCGCCCATACCATAGTGGAGCGTGTGGGTGAGGATATGGACGTTAGCGTCCTCCCAGTCCACCAGCTCTCCGTCCATCCAGATCTTGTCGACTCGATCCACCATGACGGCTCTCCTCAGGGGTCTCGCCTCGTGGCACGGGGCACAGTCTATGCGGGGCGTTCACGCCAGTCCAGGGGAAAAGCTCGCCTTTCTTGTACCTCCCGGAGGGATCCGATACAGTTGGTTCCGACCTGGAGGACATAGCGGGATGAACATCCGGATCACCCCCCCGGACGGCTCCTCTTGGGAGCTGGAGCTCCCCGAGGGGAACACGACCATCGGCCGCGCCGAGGACTGCGAGGTCACCCTCAAAGAGCGCACCGTATCCCGTCGCCACGCGGATCTCTACGAGGACGAGACCGGCACGCTGATGGTGCGGGACGCGGGCAGCCGCTACGGCACCCGCCTCAACGGACGCCTGGTGCAGGACCCCTCGCCCTTCTACCACGGCGACGTGCTGGACATCGGGGGCTTCATGATCGAGATCCCCGGGGCCACCACGGAGGCCTTGCCGGCCACCGGGGAGATGGAGACCCGTCGACTCAAGAGGGACACCAAGGGGGGCCATCCAGCGGTTACGATGCCTCTCGCTGATGGGTCCGATGCGAAAAATAACATCCTTTCGTGGCTCTGGGTGGTCCTCCTCCTGGTAGGCCTGATACTGCTGGGGATCCTCCTGGCGGACTACCTCTCAGGTGGCGAGTCGTCCGGCGGTGACGCTGAGAACCGTCCCCCCGCACCTACCTCCCCGGCCCCGCAGGCGCCTCCCCAGGGGCCTCCCGACAACCCGTCGTGGCCTTCCTCCGTACACAACTCCTGAGACTGCTTCGGGCCGCCGGCGTCCTGGCCGGTGTCCTGGTGACGGTCTTCGTGGTAGCCCGCGCTGTCCCCGGAGATCCAGCGGTGAACCTCCTGGGAGAGCAGGCTACAGAGACGGAGCTGGCCGCGCTGCGGATCCGGCTGGGCCTTGATCTGCCCCTGGGTGCCCAGTTCAAGGCGTACCTCGGTGACGTCTTCGACGGCTCCCTCGGGCAGTCCTTTCAGAGCGGCAATGCGGTGATCGAGGCGATAGCGCGGGTGCTTCCGTTCACCGTGGAGCTGGCCCTGGCCGGGGTCCTGGTGGCCTGCCTCATCGCCTTTCCCCTGGGCATCGTAGCGGCGCTTCGCAAGGACACCGCGCTGGACAACGGTGCGCTCCTCCTGGCCATGGTGGGCATAGCGGTCCCCAACTTCTGGCTGGGCCCCCTGCTGATTCACCTGGTCTGCGTCCGGCTGGGCTGGCTACCCGATCCCGGGGCCGGTGTCCTCGGGTTCCCGAGCCTGGTCCTCCCCGCATTGGTCCTGGGTACCGCGCTTGCGGGGAAGCTCACCCGCATGATCCGATCGAGCCTCCTGGACGTGGTCCATGCGGAATACGTCACCGCGGCCCGGGCGCGAGGCCTGCCCGAGCGCAGGGTCTTCGTCCACCACATCCTGAGGAACTCCCTGGTCCCCGTCGTGACGGTAATGGGACTCCAGCTGGCGGCCCTGCTCACCGGCGCCATCGTCACCGAAAAGGTCTTTGCGCGGCCGGGGCTCGGGACCCTGCTTCTCGACGCTATCCAGGCCAGGGACTACCCGGTGGTCCAGGGCTGCGTCATCGTGGTGGCGGCGATCTACGTGGGGGTCAACTGGGCGGTGGACGGGCTTTACCTCCTCCTGGATCCGCGGGGCGCCGCTGGCGACGTCCCTGCGGGGGAGGGGCACGCTCGATGAGTAAGATTCGCCTCTTCCGGCCCGCGGCCGGCTTCCTGTTTCTTCTGGTGGTGGTCTCTCTGGCCGCGCCCCTCCTCGCCCCGCTTGGCCCCGGCGAGAGGGACCTGGAGGCGCTCTTACAGGCCCCCAGCCGGGCCCACCCGCTGGGCACCGACGCGGAGGGGCGTGATCTGGTGGCGCAGGTCCTCCACGGGGGTCGCACCGCGCTGGTGGTGGGGCTGAGCACCGTGATCCTCTCCTTGGCGGTCGGGCTCCCCCTGGGGCTCCTGTCCGGTTGGCTCGGCGGCACCTTCGATCTGGTCCTCATGGGTGTGGTGGAGGTTTTCTTTGCGTTTCCGGGGATCCTCCTGGCCATGTTGCTGATCTTCCTGACCCAGTCACCGTCCATCGGGAACGTGGTGGTGGCCCTCTCGGCCACGGGCTGGGCGGGGTACGCGCGGCTCGTGCGGGGACAGGTCCTGGTAGAGCGCCAGCGGCCCTATGTGACCGCAGCTCGCGCCCTGGGGGTCGGCCCGCTCCGCCTCATGGGTGTCCACCTCCTGCCCAACATTGCAAGCCCGGTCATCGTCCAGGCCACCTTCGGGATGGCCGCTGCGATCCTCGCCGAGGCTTCCCTCTCCTTCCTGGGCCTCGGCCCCCAGGACGTCCCCTCCTGGGGCGGCCTCCTCAACCAGGGTGCGGCCCTCTTCGTCTCGTCTCCCCACGTTGCCGCCACCGCAGGCCTC
>CAZNWW010000021.1:11366-12279 GCA_964576155.1 uncultured Myxococcales bacterium
CGGTGCTCTCGATCAATGTCCTGGGGGATGGCCTGAGGGATCGCCTCGATCCGACGTCAATCGAACGCGGAGGAACCGATGCCTGACAAGCTTGAACGAGAGATGATCGGCGCGCTCTTCGTCCTGGGCCTGGACGGTCGCTCGCTGTCCCGGGCCGCTCAGGAGGTCTTCGACCGCTACAAGGTGGGCGGCGCGGTGATCTTCCAACGCAACGTCTCCGACGTGGTGCAGACCTGGGAGCTGACCCGCGCGCTGCGCAAGCGGCGGATGGTCGTGGGGATCGATCACGAGGGCGGGCGGGTGAACCGCCTCCCAGGGCCTGTCACCGCGACCCCGCCCATGGCGGGGCTTGGCCTGGCCCGATCTGAACGTCTGGCTGAAGATCTGGGCGGGGTTCACGGCGCGGAGCTGGCTGCGCTGGGCTTCCAGGTTGACTATGCGCCGGTGCTCGATATCTCTGTGAACCCGCTGAACCGGGTCATCGGGGACAGGGCGATCTCCAACGATCCCGCGGTCGTCGGGTCCCTCGGTGCGGCCTACCTGCGGGGCCTTGGAGCCTGGGGAATCCAGGGCTGCGCGAAGCACTTCCCGGGGCACGGCGCGCCACGGGAAGACAGCCACGTCTCTCTCCCCGAAGCAGCGCTGGACACGGCGACCCTGGAACAGGTCCACGCCGCCCCGTTCCGGGATGCGATCCGGGCCGGCGTGCCCATGGTCATGACCGCGCACGTGGTCTACCCGGCATGGGACCGGCGCCCCGCGACCCTTTCCCGGGTCGCGGTGACCGAGCGTCTCCGCGGGGACCTCGGCTTCGACGGGGTGGTAGTGACCGACGATCTCCAGATGGCCGCGGTGGCGAAGGGCTGGGACGTGGCCGATCGGGTCCTCCTGGCCCTGGAGGCCGGCGTGGATC
>CAZNWW010000021.1:12289-18217 GCA_964576155.1 uncultured Myxococcales bacterium
TAGCGCAACGACGTTGAATTGGGCACCGCGCTGGACGCGGTCTACAAGGCCGTGGACGGCAAGCTGATCCGCCGAGAGAGGCTGGAGGAGTCCTACGCGCGAATCCAGCGCATGCAGAAGGAAGCGAAACGGGCTGCGCCCGCGAAGAACCGCGACGAACTCATGGCAGCCTTGGGCTGTGAGGCGCACCGCGAGATCTCGGGGAGCATTCCCTCTCTGCCTACGTCATCCTGAGGGCAGCACCCGTCGCCGTATAGCGGCCAGGCCGAGGAGTACGAAGAGGACCATGAAGCCTGCAGCGGGCTCGGAGTCGCCGGTGGCGCAGCCACCGCGACGGCCCGGCCCGCCGCCGCCTGTGTCGCCATCGGCTGTGTCGCCGTCGGCTGCGTCGCCGCCCGCATCGCCGCCCGCGTCACCGGCGGCGATATCCGCGTCAGCCAGGTCCTCGGTGATCACGTCTTCTGATGTCGGGACGACGCAGTCGTTGATCTCGCAGATCTGGTCTTCGGCGCAACCGCCGCAGTCACACTCACCGATCTCACCGCAGTCCACGGTTGCGCAGGCGGCCGCGCAGGGGTCGTCTTCACAGAACATGGGGCAGAGGTCGCAGCGGTCGTCACAGCAGTCGTCGTACTCCTCGCAATGCTTGTCGCACCAGCACCCCGCAGGCGCCCTCTCGCCGCAGCGATCGGCGCAGCTCGCATAGACGCACAGGCCTGCCGAGCAGGCCTCGTCATCGCCGCAATCGCCACAATCGCCGCCGCATCCATTCGGGCCGCACACCTTTCCGTTGCAGTCGGGAGCGCATTCGTAGAACGCGCATTCGAGGGCGCCCTCCGGGCCCGGCTCAGCAGGCAGCGGAGCACACATGAAGAGCTGTTCCCACCAGCCACAGGTGAGGTCCTCTGATCCTTCCGGGTCGCAGTCCACATGGCAGAGACAGTCCTGAACTCCCGCTGGACAACCGCCGGTGTCGGCGGACTCGCAGTAGTAGAGATCCGTACCCGCGCAGCAGCCGCTCGGCGTGACCGCGTAGCAGGTGGCGGCGATCATGTCGCCCCCCATCGGACATGGGGAGATGGGCGGCGCGACGCAGGCGCCGTCCTTGCAGGTCTCCCAGGGAGCGCAAGGGCCGCAGTCCAGGCAGCCCGACCCATCAACCGCGCAAGTCAGTCCTTCCTCGCAGGAGCCGCAGAGATCGCCGCAGCCGTCCTGACCACAGATCTTTCCATCACAGTCAGGCACGCAGGGAGCGCATTGCCCGTCCTCGCTGCAGACCTGCCCCTCGCCGCAGAATCCACACGACGTCCCCGTGCCGCATCCATCGTCACCGCATTCCTTGTCGGTACAATCGGCGATGCAGCAGAAGTCCATCTCCGGGCATCCCTCGCAAATGTCGGCGCAGCAGTCGCCGTACAGGTCGCACGTGCTGTCGCAATAGCAGTCCGGCGCGTTTCCGCCGCATCGTCCCCAGCAGGAATCCCCGGGGACAACGCAGGCTCCGTCGCTGCAGACTTCTCCGTCGCCCACGCAGTCTTCATCGGAGATGCAGTCGGCGGTTGCTTGAAGCGGAGCTGTGGCACAGAGGAGGAACGTGAGGATGATTCTTGATGTCATCGATACGCCCGGGGGCGGGCGACCCACACGGCCGCCCACCCGTGCGGGTTTACACAAGCGCCCGACGCCGGATCACGGCCAGGCCGAGGAGCCCGATGAGGACCATGAAGCCCGCGGTGGGTACGGAATCACCGGTGGCGCAGCCGCCGCCGCCGCCGTCGTCGCCGCCGTTGCCGCCGCCCTCGATCTTGCACTCGCCGTTGGTGTTGCAGACCTCGCCGTCGGCGCAGTCGTCATCGTCCTCGCAGCCCGTGCCAATGACGACGTCCTCGTCGATCTCGATGGCGCACAGGCCGCCGTCGCAGATCTCGCCGTCGGCGCAGTCGCCGCAGGAGCCGCCGCAGCCGTCGTCGCCGCAGTCCAGGTCGGTGCAGTCCGGGACGCAGGGGCCGTCGTCAGGCACGCAGGTGTTGACCTCGCAGACTTCGCCGTCGGCGCAGCCGCCGCAGTCGCAGTCGCCGAGCATGCCGCACAGGCCCACGCACGCGGCCACGCAAGGGGTGTCCTCCACGCAGGCGCCGCCGTCGCAGATCTCGCCGTCCGCGCAGTCGCCGCAGGAGCCGTCACAGCCGTCGTCGCCGCAGACATTGTCGCCACAGACGGGGTCACAGTCGCCGCAGTGGGACAGCTCGGGGCACTCGTCGCAGACGTCCGGGCAGCAGTCGTCGTACTCCGCGCATTGCTCATCGCAGAAGCAACCATTAGCGGCTGCACCGCCGCACGCGCCGGCGCAGCCTTCGGCGACTTCCACGCAACTGCCGTCGACGCACTGGAGATCGCCCTCGCAGGTCCCGCAGTCGCAGCCGCTGACGCTGCCGCACTTGAGGTCGCTGCAGAGAGCGTCGCAGCCTTCGCATTGGCCTGCATCGGTGCAGCCCTCGTCTCCGTTGCATTCGCCGCAGGAGTCGCCGCAGCCGTCGCTTCCGCACGCCTTGCCAGCGCAGTCGGCGTCGCAGTCGAACCAGTTGCAGTACAGGTTTCCGTTGTCGTCGGGGAGAGGCGTATCCACAGCCAGGCAGTTGAAGAAGCCGTTATCGGCATCCCAGCTGCAGGTCGCATCGCCCGCACCGCAATCGAGCATCACGAGGCAGGAGTCGCCCAGGGGGCATTCGCCGCTCTGGTCGTCACAGAAATAGAGTACGTTGTTGCCGCAGCAGCCGTTGTAGTCGGTGCCATGGCATTCGCCGGCGATGTAATCGCCACCGTATGGACTGGCCCCCAGGCTATCGGGGTCGGTGCAGGTGTCTACTACGCAGCTCTGCCAAGGCGCGCAGCCGGCGCAATCACCATCGGAGACACACTCGCCCTCGAGGCAGATCTCATTCTCGGCGCAGTCCCCATCGATGGTGCAGCCGGTCTCTTCAGGCACGCACATGCCTGCGACGCAGATCTCGCCATCGAGACAGTCGGCGTCGATCTCGCAGACGTAGTCGGGCATACACACGCCCTCAATACAGAGTTCGCCGTCGAGGCAGTCGTCGTCGGTCGCGCAGATGGGGTCGGGCATGCAGACGCTGTCGACGCAGACCAGACCCTCGGTGCAGTCGTCGTCGGTCTCGCAACCCAAGACGTTCGGAATACATACGCCGTCGATGCAGACCTCGCTCGCCAGGCAGTCGGCGTCCTCGGTGCAGTCCACCGCGAACGCGGGGGTCGCCGTGAGAACCAGCGCAGCCATGCTCATCATCGTAAACAGTGTTTTCATAGGTAGTCTCCTCTCCCTGGATGACAAAATGAGTGTTGTCCCTATACCGGACAGACGAGCACGCGTCAAGGTTTTCGGGGTTTTTTCAGTCCTCGGGCCAGACAATCTCGGGGGCGCCTCCGTGGAGGAAGGTGTCCACGTAATGGAAGAAGACGCCCCGGGCTCGGGCCTTTTCCTCGGGGCCGTCCCCGCCGTTGAAGAGCTCGTGCTCCCCGTCGAACTGGATCGCACCCCAGGTGAGGCCCTCCGGCGGAGTCGGCGTCAGCCAGTCCCATGGCTCGATCACCGGCTCTACCAGGGGCGCACCTGCGGCCACGGCCAGCTCGTAGCCCGTGCGGGCCGGAACCGTCGTGTCATGGAGGCTTATCTGGAGTTGGAAAGGGCAGGGGCCCCGATCGCCCTCGGGTTCGAGCATCAGGTGGCGCGCGTAGAGGGCCGGGTCCGACTGGCTCATGATGTGTCCCCCGAGGATACGGAACGCGCTCCACATGCCCCCGGGGAGCGCGCTGTAGAGCCCGGTCTTCTCGAACGCGCCCTTGATAAGGTGCATGAAGTCACCGCCGCCGTTGACGAAGCCGCCGATGCGCTCGGTGCGGGACAGGGGACAGGCCAGGCTGGACATGATCGCGCCGAGGGAATGCCCGGAGTAGACGATGCGATCCAGGGGGATGTCCAGGTCGAGGTCCACGGCGATCCCTGCTACGGCGCGCTCGAATGCGAGCATGTCCAACGCGCTCTGGCGGAAGTTGTCCACCACCTCCCGGGGCACATCCACGGCCAGGAACCAGAAGCCTCCTTCCTTGCCCTCGCCGTGGTGCATGAAGTCGAAGCCTCCGGACGCGATCCCCAGGGCCGCGTAGTCCCGGCCCCAGGAGTACTGGGTCTCCTTCCAGGAGTTGAGGCCGTGCTGAGTGATGGCGAAGGGCCATGGCCCCGCCGCGGGCTCAGACGGGATCACCAACCAGAACTCCCGCCATGCGTAGCCATGGATCACCGGCTCTCCGTTCTCGTCGCCGGCCATGATGCCCTCAGCGTCCCGGAAGTCCGGGGCGTGGAATGATCCCTGCACCACTAGCCCCACCTGGGGGTCGGACACGAAGGCCGGGTGCTCCGGTCCGGGGGTGATGTTGTCCTGGCCGTCCCCGTCCGGGTCCAGGTCCACCTCGATATTCAGCTCCATCACCACGTCCGCCGCGGCGAAGGCCAGGCCCGTGGAGGTGCCCACGGTGTAGTGGAGCGCCAGCAGGAGGTCGTCGACGGCGGGGGCATCCTCGATGGCCTCGATGGCCTCCAATGTCCGATCTCGGGTCCGACTTATCTCGGCGCGCCAGCCCGCGGGGCCGTAGGGGGCGCGGATCCCCAGGATCGCCTCGGCCAGCGGGGGCGCCGCGAGGGCCGTTCCTTGAGCGTCCGTGAGGCCCTTGCGGATCAGCACCAGGTATCGTTCCCCCTCGACCTGGGGATACACCGGGTCCAGCTCGAGGAGGCGGCGCACCACCTCGTCGCCTTCGGTGTATTCCGCATACTCCACCCGGAAGGGCACGTCCGCGCCGTCGGAGACACGCCTCACCTGGATCAGCTCAGCTGCGCCTGTGACCGCGGGCAGCTCCCCCGGAGCCGAGGTCAGGGGGATGGCTACGATGCCGATCGCGCCGAAGCCGTTCAGGAGCTCTGTGTGGGGGAGGTACGCAAAGAACATGTTGGCGACGGGCTGGATCAGCGCGTTGGCGTGGAGCGGACCTGTGACCTTCAGGCGCAGCCCTGTGTCAGGGTCTGTAGCGTCCTCGGTGTGCCAGTCCCAGGGGAAGGGCACCATCGGCGGGTCCGTCCGCAAGGTCATCTCGATGTGGGGTCCCTCGGGAAGGGGCGGGAGGTCCTCGGGGTTCACGGTATCGATCGTATCAGGCGGGGGCGCGGTTGTGTCCGCCGGCTCGACGGAGTCGTCCGCGGCTGCGTCCAGGATGTCCGTCGGGGTCGTGTCACCCCTCGGGTTCGACGTTCCGCCGCACGCGGCGGTGAGGAGAACAGTGGCAGCCGCCATGGCGACCATCGAGATTCGTCTCATGACGTCTCCTGTGGTTCAGCTAGAATCTCCCGGATGCGCCGCGCGAGGGTCGCTGCCCTCTTCCACGGACTCCAGCGCCACGTGGTCGTCGGGCAGATCCATCCGGATCAACTCGAAGTTTCCGTCCAGGCCGGTGAGGAGGTTGTTGAGGTCATGGGCCACCCCCCCCGCCAGGCGTCCCAGGGCTTCCATCTTCTGGGCCTGTCGGAGCTGCTCCCCCAGGGAGCGGCGTTCCACCTCGGATCGCTTGCTCTCGGTGAGGTCCGTGAGGACCACCAGGGTCCCCTCCAGCACGTCGTCGGCGCCCCGCAATGGCGCAGATGATACCAGGGCCAGCCGGTGGTCGCCGTCGGGGTGGCGCAGCGTCACCTCGAATGGTTGTGTGTCCGGGGCCTGGAGCCGGGCGACAAGCGCGTCCCGGTGCGAGCCGGCTACCTGAGAGGCCATCGGGGCCCCCACCAGGCTGTCCGGGGAATGCCCGAGGAGCAGCCCGAGGCGCTCGTTCACGTACCGGAAGTGTCCGCGGGGATCCAGGATGGCG
>CAZNWW010000022.1:0-985 GCA_964576155.1 uncultured Myxococcales bacterium
TCGATGGCAAGGTCCCTAGACGACCTCGGCCGCCCTGGACGACGAACTGCGCACCATGTCACCCTTGTGTCGTGGACGACAACAGCGAGTTCCTCCCCGGCGCGGCGTCACCCTTCGGCCCAGGCCATGAGATGTCTGCAATGCCTTGGCCATTATCATGTCCACTTCTCGACAGATTAGGCGTAAATGGATATATTGTTGTCCAAGGCGGCGCTGTCTGTTGCTGGCGTGAGGAGGCATTTCGGAGGTCGTGATGAGCGAAGTCGACTTGAGTGGGCTCTTGAGCCTTTTGTCTATCCAGGACGTTCAGCGGCACCTGGCGGACCATGTGCGCAGGCGACGCAGGGCGCTGAAGCTGTCGCGGCGCGAGCTGGCCGAGCGGAGCACGGTCCCGGCCTCGACCACAAAGCGTTTTGAGACTCAGGGTGAGATCTCGCTGCGGCAGCTGCTGCTGCTGTGGCAATGCGTTGACCGACTCGAGCGCGTCGATGCTCTCACCCACGAGCGCGACGTAACGCCCCGCACCATTGACGAGGTGCTTCGCACATGACCGGCGCCAGCTATGTCCGACAGTTGACCGTGCGTCGACGCCTGAGCGACGGACGGGATGTCGTCGTCGGACAGCTGGCGCAGAACACCCGCGGCACGTACTTCTCGTATGAAGATGATTATCTGGCAAGCTACCACAGCCTGTCACCATTTCGTCTGCCGTTCACCAGCGCACTCACTCAGGCGCCGCGGTCCCCTCACCATGGTCTGCATGGCGCCTTCGCGGACTCCCTGCCGGATGGCTGGGGTCTTTTGCTCATGGACCGGGTCTTTCGGCGTCACGGGGTCGAGCTGGCTCGGGTGACACCAATGGACCGCCTAGCGTACATCGGAGACCGCGGCGTGGGCGCGCTGACCTACTCCCCGAGCTTCTATGGGATGAATGGCCCGTCGAGAGGCGAGACGTCGTCAGACCTGGTAGAGCTCTCGGTTCTAG
>CAZNWW010000022.1:995-8080 GCA_964576155.1 uncultured Myxococcales bacterium
AGGCGATGAGGCCGAGCGTATCTTCGAGGGAGAACGCAACACGGTCTTGACAGCCCTCGCCGCGGCGGGCTCATCGGGGGGCGCTCGGCCCAAGGCCATGCTCTACATCGACCATAAAGACTCGACCATAGTGGCCACCGCGCCGCGCGCCGGATTCGAGCCGTGGATCGTGAAGTTCACCTCCAGAAGTCTGCCGCTTGGCCATGAAGAGGGGCGCTGCGAGGCGGCGTACCTGGCCATGGCACGCAGCGCGGGGATCGAGGTGCCGTCGACGCAGCTCATCGACGGCCCCGCCGAGCGCGCGTGGCTCGCCGTCAGGCGCTTTGACTGTCCATCCTCATCATCACCGGCCGCGAACTCAGGCCGTTACCATGTCAGCACCCTTTGCGGGCTCCTGGACGCTGATTTCAGGGAGCCATCCATGGACTACGAGGACCTGATCAAGGCAAGTCAGGTGCTCTGTCGAGCTCCCGCCGCCGGGCGCGTCCAGTTCGTCAGGGCGATGTTCAACCTGTTCTCGGGCAACCAGGACGACCACACGAAGAATTGGTCCTTCGTCATGGCAGATGACGGCGCTTGGGCGCCCTCGCCATTCTATGATGTCACGTTCTGCCCGAGCGGCCACGGCGAACACGCGACCGCCTTCTACGGCCATGGTCAGCGGCCTCCGCTGGCGGTCATCCAACGCCTCGCGGCGCAGGCGAGCTTCGCCGATTGGCCGCAGGCGAGGTGCGAGATTGAGCGAGTCGTCGACGCCCTCGGACAATGGCCCACCATTGCCGCTGATCTGGGCGTCGATCCCATCGTCAGGGACGACATCGAGGGCCACCTGACCAAGCTGCGGCTCGAGAACGTAGCGCTGCTGACGGGATAGCCCCAGGACTACTGTCTCCAGGCGAGGTAACCCCGCCGATGGGGTCTCCTTACTGAAGGCTTCAACATCGAAAGATCAAGGAGATTATCTGCCTTCGGGCTCGTCTACGTAATCCAGCGCGTCGGTAGCGCAGGCGGTGACGCAGGCGGGGATGTCGCGGCCCTCACATTGATCGCAGCGGATCGCCTTCCCGGCGGCCTCGTCCCGAGTGATCGCATGGTGGGGACAGATCATCAGGCACATCCAGCAGCCCACGCAGCGGTCCCTTTCAAAGATTACACGGCCTGTTCCAGGCTCCCTTGACAGCGCAGCCGCCATGCAGGCGGAGACACAGTCCGCGTCCGCGCATTGCCGGCAGACCGCCTGGAACTCGTATCCATGAAATCCGTCCCGCAGGATCTGGATGGCGCCCCGGCTCATGTCCGCAGTTCCGTTGTGTGCGATCGAGCAGGCCACGCTGCATGCCTTGCACCCTGAGCAGAGCTTCCGGTTCGAGTAGATCCGCCTCATGACGCGCCTCCTTCCCGGTTGCCCCAGTGGGAGGTCAGCTCGGCTACCCGCTCGGGGGAGACCACCCCGTCCTCGTCCCAGCCCCGGAGGCGGTAGAACCGCTGGAGGAGCTTCGCGAACTCTACACGGTCGACCTGGTGCCCCTTGGCCACCCCGTCGGGCATGGGCTCGTCAAAGTAGCGGCGCGGCAGGGTGTCGTCCTTGCTCCGGATGCCCTCCTGGTTGAGGAAGGTCCGCTCCAGGTCCACGACCCGCTGCCCCATGGCCTTGAGCTCATCCTTGGTGAACTTCCAGCCGGTGGCCTTCTGGAGGAGGGGGATGAAATGCTCGTGCTTGAGGAGCTTGGGGCTGTTGAAGCCGTGGCAGACGAACTTGCAGATGCCCAGGCAGTCGATGAGCGCGTAGATGTCCTCGTGGGTCTTGAGGACGATCTCCTTTTTCTTGTAGGAGGTGGGATCCGGGTCCACCTCCTCGCCGTAGATCTCCGTGAGGAATTCCATCGGCAGGTTCATGACCTCCAGGGTGGGGCGGCTGCGCAGGTGGTCCGCGCCCCTCGACGAGACGGCGATCCCCAGGGCGAAGGCCTTGATGTACCGGCAGTCGTGGGGGTCGGACTGGGGCAGCCCCTTCACCGCGGTGAGGTAGTCACGGTTCGGATCGCCCATGGCCTCGGCGCCCTGGGAGCTCTCCGCCAGCAGCTTCCCGAAGCCTTCCCGAGAGGCGATGGAGTCGATGAGGCGGGCGGCGAGGTCATAGTCCCCGAACCGCAGGGGCTCCCCGGTCACCGAGTCGTCCAGGATCCCCTTTTCATAAAGCTCCATGGCCCAGGAGAGCACCCCCCCGGTGGAGGACACGTCGAGGCCGAGCCGGTTCACCTGGTTGTTCAGGCGGATCACGTCCGCTGTGTTCGAGATGCCCAGGTTCGCGCCCAGGAGCACGATGGTGGTGTACTCAGGCCCCTCGCCGTCAAGGATGTTCCGGTGTCGGCAATGGACCACGCAGGAATGGCAGGAGATCATCTTGGAGACGTACTTGTGGACGACCTCCGCGTCCAGGGTGTCCTCGAAGGATGAGTTCTGGCTGTTCCGGGTGCGGATCGCGCCGAGGTAGTTGCTGACCTCGTAGAGTAAGGGTGTGCCCACCCGGCCGAGGACCTTCGCTATCTTTGATGCGGTCAGGTAGTCCTTGAGCTCCTTGTTGAGCGCGAGGAAGCCCTCGGGATCCGAGATTGGGAGACCTCCACCCCCGAGCGCGGTGACCGCCTTCAGGTTCTTGCTCCCCATCACCGCGCCCATGCCGCCCCGGGCCGCCGCGTTCTTCACGCCGGTCATGACGCACGCAAAGCGGACGAGGTTCTCTCCGGCGGGGCCGATACAGGCCGTCTCGACGCCAGGCCCTTCGACCTTCGCGATGGCTGCCTGGGTGTCGGGTATGTCGAGGCCCCAGAAGGATCTGGCGTCTTCGATGCGGACCTCGCCGTTCTGGACCCGGAGGTAGACCGGCTCAGGAGCCTTGCCGGTGACCACGATCCGGTCGATCCCGGAATACCTGAGCTGGGGCCCGAAGAACCCGCCGCAGTTGGCGTCGCCCAGGATCATCGACTCCGGTGACTTAGCGGTCACGCTGAATCGGCCGGAGTTGGGGCAGCCGGTGCCGGTCAGGGCGCCGGTGCCGAAGATGAGGACGTTGTCCGTTGACAGTGGGTCCGCCCCGGGAGGCAGCATCTTCAGGAGATACGCAACGTTGAGCCCCCGCCCGCCCAGGTAGGCGCGGACGAGCTCTTCCGGTGCGGCCTCGTAGCGGACGGTCCCTGAGGTCAGATCCACCAGCGCGGTCAGCGAGCGCATGGTGTCGGCGTTCGGCTTCATGCTCACTTTCCCTCTCCGCCCCAGCGAGTGCGTGTCATGTCCTTCTTGAAGGAATCGATGCGGTCCATGGACGGGGCCCATTCCACGTCCCCGTGGACCTCGTCCTTGCGAAGGTCAGCGAGGAACTCCATCCCCTCGAGGCTCATCTCCAGGATCGATCGGGCGACGCCGCTTATGTCGATCCGCTCCTTCATCACGTGCTGGATCATTCCGGCCTCGTCCACGTCGCCCACGAAGGTCGCGGCCACGAGCTGTCCGTCACGGACCACGAGGCGCCGATATGCCTCCCGTTCGAGGGCCTCGTCGACGTGGACCTCCATGTCCCCGGTCTCGTCCAAGCGGCTCGCGCCCAGGGTGATCATGGGCAGGCCGAAGACCTTCAATGAGTTGAGGAATGTCGGCTGGTACTCCACGGCCTCCGCGCCGGCCATGTGCAGACCGGCGACCCGGCCCTGGCGGAACGCGTTGACCCAGTGGGCGTGGATCTCGGCCCGTCCCTCGATCCAGTCGTCATACTCGGTGACGTCCCCGGCTGCGTAGACGCCCGGAGCCGTGGTCTCCATTGTGGATCCGACCTTGACGCCGCGGCCCATCTCGATCCCGGTCCCTTCGACGAGGGTCGCCTCGGGCCGCATCCCCGTGGCCAGGATCAGGACATCGAAACCGATGATCCCGCCGTCCCCGGTGCGTGCGGCGTAGGGGTGGGCACCGTCGCTCCGTCGGACCTCGTCGATCCGGGTGCCGGTGAGGACCTCGACCCCGTTGGCTTCCATGCGTCGCTTCGCTATCCCGGCTGCCACGGAATCCAGGATCAGGGGGAGCACCTTGCCCTCCATCTCCACCGCGGTCACGTCCATGCCCAGGGCGTTGAGGGCCTGGACTCCCTGGAGCCCGATCAGGCCGATCCCCAGGACCAGGGCCTTGCCGCCGGGTCTGCATAGGGGCCGCAGGCCCTCGGCATCCTCGAGGGAGAACAGGCTGTGCGAGGGCACGTCGTCCAAACCCGGAATCGGGGGCCGGGCCGGGACCGAGCCCGTCGCCAGGAGCAGCTTCTCGAAGGCTACGGTGCCGCCCGAGGCCAGGTCCAGCGATCCGGCCGCCGGATCCAGCCGCGTGGCGCGGTCTCCGATCAAGGTCACCCCGTGCCGCGTATACCAGTCGGCATCACGCAACGCGATGCTCGCCGCGGTCCGCTCCCCGGTGAGGGCCTCTATGATGAGGGGTCGGCAGTAGGGCTCGGTCGCCTCCCCGTTCACGAGGAGTAAAGAGCCGTCGGGATCGACCTCTCGGATCGCCTCGATGGCCGCGATTCCTGCGATCCCCGCGCCTACGACCGCGTAGCGGGTGCTCTTAGTGTCACTCACCTCGAATCTCCTTCTTGATAGGCCTCAACCACCGCTGATCATGGTCAGCAGCACGACCTCGTCCCCGTCATCGATGGGCGTCTCGTCCCAGCTTGCCCGTCCCACGGGTCGATCGTTGAGCAGGATCGTGTACCGATACGAGACCTCACCGTTCTCTTCGAGGAGCTCCTCCCGGACATCGTCGTGGTCCCGGATCAGCTCCTTGAGGAGGCCAGCCACGGTCCACCGGTCCGGCGTCACCTCGATGGTCTTCGCTCCTAGGATCTTGCGCATGTTGTGGAACAATCTGACCTTGATCGGCAAGCCTGTACTCCCTCGTTATGGAACGATCAGGTTGCGGATGACGGGCTTGCCTTCTCTGAGATCATCGAAGCCCTTGTTGATGTCCTCCAACGAGTACCGGTTGGAGATGAGGGGCTCGAGCTGCAGGCTTCCCTGGGCCGCCATGGCCACGATCTTGTGATAGTCCACGGGACGGCAGCCGAGGGAACCCCGGATCTCCATCTCGCGGAACATGATTCGGCCCGCGGGCAGCGAGATGTCGGCCGGGCTGTACCCGACCATCACGAAGCGGCCTCCCGGGTTCAGGACGCTCATGGCCTGGAGCATGACCGCCGGCTTCCCGATGGCCTCGAAGGACGTGTCGCATCCTCCGGTGGCCTTGCGGATCACCTTGGGCAGCTTCTCCTGCCCAGCGTTGAACACGTCCGTAGCGCCCAGCTTCTTCGCTATCTCCAGCTTCTCGTCCTGGATGTCCACCGCGATGACGCGGGCTCCGGCGAGGGCCGCGAACTGCACGACGTTGACGCCGACGCCGCCGCATCCGAAGACCGCCACGGTCTGGCCGGGCTTTACCTCGCCCCGGTTGACCACTGCGTGGTAGGGGGTGGACAGCGCGTCCGCGATGATCGAGCAGTCCTCGAGGGGGAGTCCGTCCGGCACCGGGATCAGGTCCTTGGTGGGCACGACCACGTACTCTGCGTACCCGCCGTTCATGTGGTTGCCGAGCATCCGCATGTTCTGGCAGATGTTCTCTCTGCCCAGCCGACAGGCCGCGCAGTGGCCGCAGGTGAGGACCGCGGGGATGATCACCCGGTCCCCCTCCCCGAAGCCTTTAGTCCCCTGGCCCAGTGCGTCCACGATGCCGCTGATCTCGTGGCCGAGGATCATGGGCGGCTCCATGAACGTGGGCGTGCCGTGGTCGAGGTAGTGGAGGTCCGTGTGGCAGACCCCGCAGGCGGCTACCTTGATCCGGACTTCTCCGGAGCCGGGCTCGGGGGTGGGGACTTCCTCGACTCGCAGGGTCTTCTCGCCCTTGTAGTACAGCGCTGCCTTCATGACTCCTCCATGCTACGCAGACCCGGTGCTACCGGTGTTTCCATTCGGGCCGCCGCTTCTCGGCGAAGCTGGCGATGCCCTCACCTAAATCCTCGATCGTGTAGAGGCGTCCCAGAAAAAGATCCTTCTGGACGGCCAGGTCGCCGCCGTCGATACCCTTGGAGAGGGCCTCCTTGGCCAGGCGCTGGACCGGGAGGCTCAGGCGATTGAACCGCTTCTCCATCTTGCCCCACTCGTCCTTCTTGAGGACCTTCTGGACAAGTCCCATGGCTCGGGCCGCGTTTACGTCGATGCTCTCCCCGGTCAGGGCCAGGTAGGCTGCGTTCTGCCGCCCGATCAGCTTGGGCAGGCGCACGTTAGCGAAGGGCGGGAAGAACGCCAGGGTGATCTCCGGGACGCCGAAGGTGGCCGAGGGATCCGCTACCACGAAGTCGCAGTACACGGCGACCTCCAGGCCGCCGCCCATGCAGGGCCCGTGGACCAGGGCCGCGGTGACCATGGGGAGGGATTCGAGGGTCTCGCAGACGTCGGCCAGGGCCTCGATCATCCCCGGGGCGTGCTCGGGTTCGTGATCCTCCACCGACGCGCCCGCCGAGAAACACCGACCCGCGCCGGAGAGGAGTACCGCGGCGACGCTCTCGTCACCTGCCACCTCTCGGAGGCGCTCCGCCAGCTCCCGCAGGGCCGCAGCGTCCAGCACGTTGACCGGCGGGACGTCGATTTGAATGTGCACGACGCGGTCTGTTCTCTCTACGTCGATCATGAGAGCCTCCTTACCAGGGTCGCCATGGCGACGCCGCCGCCTCCGCAGAGTGACGCTACGCCCAGCTCCTTGTCGTGGGTGGCCAACGCGTGGATCAGGGAGACGGTGATCCTGACCCCTGTGCAGCCCGTCGGATGGCCCAGCGCGATGGCGCCGCCGTGGACGTTGAGCTTTGCCCGGTCCCACCCCACCACTCTTTCATTTGCGAGGGCTTGGACTGCGAAGGCCTCGTTGACCTCCAGCAGATCAGGATCTGCGATGATCAGGCCGCTCTCCTCCAGAAGCTTCGGGATGGCGACCCCGGGCCCCTCCCCCATGGTGGCGGGGGCCACCGCGCATTGGGCGAACGCGGACAGGGACGCGAGGAT
>CAZNWW010000022.1:8090-17532 GCA_964576155.1 uncultured Myxococcales bacterium
CCGCTATCGCTATCTCCCGCGTGGTCAGCAGCATGAACGCGGCGCCGTCGGCCATGGCGCACGCGTTTCCCGCGGTCACCGAGCCGTCCTGGCGGAAGACCGGCCGCAGCTTGGCCATCTTCTCCATGTTCACCGGGTAGCGGATCGTTTCGTCCTGATCCAGGACCGCGTCGCCCATCCTGATGGGGACGATCTCACCTTCGAAGGCACCCGCTTCCCGGGCCTTGAAGGCCTTCTCCTGGGAGTCGGCGGCGAACCGGTCCTGCTCCTCCCGGGAGATCTCGTACTTATCGCAGAGGTTCTCCGCGGTGTGGCCCATGCCCTGCCCGATCAGGGGATCGGTGCTGTCGGCCCAGGCGTCCAGGAGCTCCTTGTTCCCCATGCGGAAGCCGGTCCAGCGGCAGTCCTTGATCATGTAGGGCATGGTGCTCATGCTCTCCATGCCCCCCGCCAGGACGAAGCGGGCGTTGTCGAGGCTCAGCCGCATGGCGGCGATCTCCAGGGCCTTCAGCCCCGAGGGGCAGGCCATGTTGATCGTGGCCACCGGGACATCGATGGAGACCCCCCCCCGCACCGACGCGGTGCGGCCGGGGTTCGGACCGTTTCCGGCCTGGCGGCAATTTCCGATGAGGACCTCGTCGATTTCGTCTCCGGCGATGCCCGTCTTGTCGAGGAGCTTTCGAATGACCGGCGTAGCCAGATCGTAAGCGTAGGTCTCCTTGAAGCTTCCGCCGAACCTCCCCATCGGTGTCCTGAGGGCTCCGATGCAGACAACCTCTGGCGTCTTCATATGTACTGCCCCCCGTCTACCTTGATGACCTCACCGGTCACGTGCCGGGCCTTGTCGCCGGCCAGGAACGCGATGACCTCGGCCACGTCCTCCGGCGCGCCGATGCGGCCGAGGACGATTTCCTGGATGGCGGCCTTCTTCACCTCGTCGGGCATGCTCTCGATCATCTCCGTTCCGATGATCCCGGGACAGACTACATTCACCGTGACTCCGGCTCTCCCCATCTCCCGGGCGACGCTCTTGGAGAACCCGATTACGCCGGCCTTGGCCGCGGTATAGTTGGACTGCCCGAACTTCCCCCGCAGGCCGTTGATCGAGGAGACGTTGATGATCCTTCCGCTCTTCTGTGCTCTGAAGACCGGGGTCGCTGCCCGGGTATAGTTGAAGACCCCCTTCAGGTCCGTGGCAAGTACGTCGTCCCAGGCCGTCTCGGACATCTTCCAGATCACTCCATCCCGGTTGATCCCGGCGTTGTTGACCAGGATATCCAGGGTCCCGAAGGTCTCAACTACCTCCGCGACGACCTCCTGGGCCCGAGCGAAGTCACCCACGTCGGCCTGGTAGAACCGGACCTCCGCGCCCATCTCCTCGAGCGCGACGAGGGTCTCGTCGTCGTCTCCCGAATCCTGCATGTCGATCATGGCGATACGGGCGCCCTCACGAGCGCAGACCCGGGCGATGGCCGAGCCGATGCCGCGGCTCGCGCCGGTGACCAGCGCAATCTTGCCCTCCAGATCCCGGCTCATGCCCGATCCTTCGACAGGTTCTTCGACTCCAGGGCCTTCATCATCGCCGTGAGCGCTGAGTTGATCGGCACGGGGACGCCGAGGCGGAGCCCGTGTGACACGATCCTCCCGTTGAGGAAGTCGATCTCCGTCGGGCGGCCATGCCTCAAGTCGTTTACCATGGAGGGCTGGTGATCGCCGGCCCGGGAGAGGTAGTCGAGGGCGTCGTCCAGGAAGCCCTCGCCGAACAGGTATCCGCGGGCCTTGGCGACGCGGATGCACTCGCCTAGAATGGCCTCCACGAGCGGGTAGGTCTCGTGGCAGGCCATGACCTGGGCCATGGTCATGTCCAGCAGCGCGCAGACCGGGGTCAGCGCGGAGTTGAGGATCGTCTTGCGCCAGATGCACTTCTTCAGGTCATCGGTGACCTCGGTGTCCAGACCGCCCCGGGTCAGGATCGAAGCAAAGTCCGTTGTGGGTGCGCAGTTGCTCTCAGCGCAGAGACAGCCAAGGTGGTTGGGGCGGTGGAAGAAGGTCATCCGCAGGACGCCGGGCCCGACACCGACACCGGCGTAGTTCACGACCACCCGCATCGTCCGGTCCCGGCCGAACTGCTCCGCAAGGATCTCCTCGTTGTCGATTCCGTTCTGGACGGCCACGACCTTGAAGTCTCCCCCGAGCTCCAGGAGATCCGGGATCACCCGGGACATCACCGACGCCTTCAGGGCGATGACTACATAGTCGAAATCTTTGTGTGCCAGAGCGGCGACGGAGGTCTGGACCTCTTCGAGCCTGACCGTTTTATCTTCGATCCCGGTGATGCGCAGCCCGTCTGCCCGGATTCGGGCGAGGTGCTCTTCCCAGATATCGACTCCCCGCACCGCGTGCCCGTCCAAGCTCAGAAAGGCGGACAGGATACCTCCCACCGGTCCGAGGCCGAGGACCAGGACGCTCTTACGTTTTACATCCACGATTGGAGACTCCGTAGATTTGCTTCAACGAACGTCGTGACCGCTTCGCGGGCGGTCCCGAGACGGAGGCCGCAAACCCGTGTACCGCGTCCCAGATTCCGGCGTCAAGTGATTTCTCCGGCCCGCAGAACTGGGTTTCGCGTCGGCTTGACAGTGGGTCTGTGATGTGATGTAGAGGGGGAGATCCCGGGCCACGAACCGACAGGGGTGAGACATGAGAGACCCGCTCTGGAAGCCCTCCGAGGACCGCATTCTGAAAGCCAACATGTCCCGGTTCATGGAGCACGTGAACCAGGCCTTCGGGACTGGTTTTTCAGGCTATGACGAGATCTATCGCTGGTCTTGTGAGAACATCCCCGACTTCTGGGCCGCGTTCTGGGACTTCGCAGGGATCAAGGCCTCCACTCCATGGGAGGAGGTGGTCGATGATCCGTCGAAGATGCCAGGCGCGAAGTGGTTCCCGGGCGCGCGCCTGAACTTCGCTGAGCATCTCCTCGCCCACCGGGACGATCGCCCCGCGATCGTGTTCACGGGAGAGGGGCAGGTGCCGGTCCGCACTACCTATGCCGAGCTCCACGACCGGGTGGCGCGCCTCGCTAAGTCTCTGCGGGCCATGGGCGTGGAGGAGGGGGACCGCGTGGTGGGCTTCATGCCCAACATGACCGAGTCGATCATCGCCATGCTCGCGGCCGCCAGCATCGGCGCGATCTGGTCCTCCTGCTCCCCGGACTTCGGGATCAAGGGTGTCCTGGATCGCTTCGGCCAGATCGAGCCCAAGGTCCTCTTCATGGCTAACGGATACTTCTACAACGGGAAGACCTTCGACAGCCTGGGACGGATCGCCGAGATCCTGCCGGGGATCCCGTCCATCGAGAAGGTCGTCGTGGTCTCCTACACGACGGATGACTTCGACGTCGGACGGGTCCGGGACGCGGTCCGATGGGACGATTTCCTCTCCGACGAGCCCGCAGGTGAGATCTTCTTTGAGCAGGTGCCCTTCGAGCACCCGCTCTACATCATGTACTCCTCGGGCACCACGGGCCTCCCGAAATGCCTGGTGCAGAGCCAGGGCGGGATCCTGCTGCACCACATGAAGGAGCTGATGCTGCACACGGACCTCACCCGTGACGACGTGATCTTCTACTTCACCACCTGCGGGTGGATGATGTGGAACTGGCTGGTGAGCTCCCTCTCCCTCGGCTCCACGGTTTGCCTCTTCGACGGCTCGCCCTTCCATCCCGACCCGAACGTCCTGTGGCGCCTCGCCGAGGACGAGGGGATCACCGTCTTCGGGACCAGCGCCCGCTACATAGCGGCGCTGGAGAAGGTCGGTGCCCGACCGGGCCGGGATCATGACCTCTCCAAGCTCAGGGCGGTGCTCTCGACGGGCTCTCCTCTGGCGCCGGAGAACTTCGAGTACGTCTACCGCGAGATCAAGGAGGACTGCCAGCTTGCCTCCATCGCCGGGGGGACGGACCTGAACGGATGCTTCGCCCTGGGCAACCCCATCGGGCCGGTCTACAGCGGCGAGCTCCAATGCCGGGGGCTGGCGATGAAGGTCGCGGCCTACGACGAGACCGGGAGCCCGGTCTATGATCAGAAGGGGGAGTTGGTCTGTGAGGCCGCGTTCCCGTCCATGCCGATAAGCTTCTGGAATGATCCCGACGGGGAGAAGTATCACCGGGCCTACTTCGACGTCTACCCGGGTGTGTGGCGCCACGGGGACTTTGTCGAGATCCGGTCCGACTCCGGGGGCGTGATCTTCTACGGGCGCTCCGACACCACGCTGAACCCGGGGGGTGTCCGCATCGGTACCTCGGAGATCTACCGGGTCGTGGAGACCCTGGACGAGGTCGCCGACAGCATCGTCGTGGGCCAGGGCTGGGACGGCGACGTCAGGGTGCTCCTCTTCGTGAAGCTGGCTCAGGGCGTGGAGTTGTCCGATGACCTGGTGAAGCGGATCCGGACAGCGATCCGCACCGGGACCTCCCCCCGCCACGTCCCAGCGAAGGTTATCGCCATCGGCGACATCCCCTACACGATTAGCGGCAAGAAGGTCGAGATGGCCGTCCGCAGCGTGATCCACGGCGAGACGGTCAAGAACCGCGATGCGCTGGGCAACCCGGACGCGCTGGACCTCTACGAGGACCTGCCAGAGCTAGGGATGTAAATCTCAGGCTTCCCAGCATCCGACGGTAGCACCATTGCACCCGCCGGAGGCGCCGCACCCAACGCCACTGATGACACCCGCGCACATCTTCCGGATACTGATCTCTCTAATGAGACAGCGGACGGCAAGTTCATGACTGATACGGCCTTGTTGGGACTCGATCTCGGGACCGTAAATATCAAACTGGTTGTGCTCGATCCTGAGGACCTGGCCGGTGTACCTCGGCTGAATCCGATGCGGCCGAGCCGGGGCAATCCCCTGCGGGCGGCGCGGGAGCTCCTTCAGGAAGCAGCGACCGCCCTCGGCAACGACGCGCCGGTGCGGATCGGCCTCACCGGGGCGGCCGCGATGTCGGCCTCCGGTGGCCTGGAGCGCTTGTCGCTCGGGCTCAACGAAGTTGTCGCGGCAGCGGCTGGGGTGGGGGTAGCACATCCGGAGATACGGACCGTGGTCGACCTCGGCGGGCAGTTCTCGAAGTGGATCCTCATCGATCAATCAACCGGAGATCCCCTCGGGAGGGTCGCTGACTTCGCATTGAACGGCCTCTGCGCCGCAGGTTCAGGCGCGTTCCTGGAGCAGCAGGCGTCCCGGCTCAAGATGAGTCTTTCGGAGTTGTCCACCCTGGCCGCCGGGGCGAAGCGCGGCGCCACCATCGCCGGCCGGTGCAGCGTCTTTGCCAAGTCCGACATGATCCACCTGCAGCAAAAAGGCACGCCCGCGGACGAGATCGCCTATGGCCTCTGCCTGGCCCTCGCCAGGACCTTCGTGGCCACGGTCCTCGAGGGGCGCAAGGTCGAGCCGCCTGTTGCGCTCGTCGTCGGCGGGGCGTCGAATCCTGGTCTTGTGCGGGCCCTACTCGAGATCTTCGGGCTCGATGAAGATGACCTGGTCGTCCCCAAGCAGCACCTCTATGCGTGCGCCCGGGGCGCGGCCCTCGCGGCCGCAGCCGCGCCCGCCGTTGCGCTCGGGGACGTTCTGGTAGAGGACGCCGCGCTGCCGGCGATGCGCCCTGCGGGCGGCGGTCTGGCCCCGCACCCCAGGTTGCCGATCACGGAGACCGAGGTCGACGATCCGATGTCGGAGGATTCAGGAGCTCAGCGAACGGGATCCTTCTCGGGCCACCTGGGGGTGGACGTAGGCTCTGTGAGCACCAACGTCGTGCTCCTCTCCGAGGAGTTGGAGCTCCTCGAGGAGATCTACGTCCCCACCCGCGGTCGCCCAGTGGAGGCCTTGGACGAGGCCCTCGGCGCTATCGAGGCGCGGTTCGACGGCGGCGCCGATGACCTCGAGGTCCTCTCCGTGGGTGCGACAGGGAGCGGTCGGTACCTGGCGGACCGGCTCGTGGGCGCGGACTTAGTGAAAAACGAGATCACCGCCCAGCTCGTCTCGGCCGCGCGCTACGTGCCCGAGGTGGACGCGGTGTTCGAGATCGGCATCGTGGCGGGCTGCTTCTTGCGACCCCGGGAGGTCACCCCGGGGGCCGTCGATCAGGCCCTTCGAGACTGCTACGAGATGGTCGAGCGGTGCGGCGCCGAAGGGACCTCTGCGCGCAGCTGTCTGGCCCGCTGTATGGACCGCCTCGACAAGGTGCCGCTCGGACCCGAGCAGTCCAGGCCCATCGTGGGAGTGACCGGGGATCTGTACACGCGCATCAGCGAGGCCGGGAACGCGTCACTCTTCGAACGGCTCGAGGCCATGGGTTGCACCGTATGGCCGAGCCCCTTCGTCGGGTCGGCGTCGGACTTTGAGTGGCCCCAGAATGCACGGCGCTGGTTGACCCGGGGCGAGCCGAAGAAGGCGCTGAAGGACCAGGCAGCGGCGATGGTCCTGCGGACTCGGTCCGCGCTGCTGGCGTCGGTGTTGGCGCGTGACCTGCGGGAGCGCTGCGTCGAGCCGCCGCAGTCCGTGCTGCAGGAGTACGCGGTTCGCTACGTAGGCGCCAACGCGAACCACCTCGTCCGCAGCCTCGTCGTCAAAATCGTGGACTTTGCGAGCCGGGGGGCGGATGGTGTCATCAGCGCCGTGGGCCTGGGCTGCATGGTCGGTGTCACGGTGGCGGCTGCCATCCCGGCCATCCGGCGCGACCACGGCGGCCTGCCCGTCGTTTCGATCGCGTACGGCGGCACCGAAGGGCCCGCACAGCAGATCCAGCTGGAGACCTTTGTCCACCAGGTGAAGCAGCGCTTCGAGAGGAGATCGAGATGAGTTTTTTCCGGCATCGAGGCGTTCGCACAGTCCTCCTCTCAGCCCTGGTCCTCATCGGCTCCGGCTGCAACGGGGGTGTCGACTCCGGACCGGGAACCGACACGATATCCGACGACACCCCGGTCACCTGGCCCGACACCGTGACAGAGGTGTTCGTCGACACGTTGCTGACGGACACCCCTGCCGACACTCCCGTCGACACTCCCGTCGACACCCCTTACGACGCCCCTTACGACATCTCGATGGATACCCCCGTCGATGTTCCCATCGACGTCCCTGCGGACGTTCCTGTCGACACCCCGGTTGACCCGCCGGGGGAGTTCTCCATCGTCCTCCTCCCGGACACCCAGTACTACACGAACAAGCTGGCCGACGGCCCGGCGAACACCTACTACAAGCAGACGCAGTGGATCGTGGATCACCAGGCCGAGCACAACATCCAATTCGTGATCCATCTCGGCGACATCACGCACAACAACACCGTGGCCGAGTGGGAGGTCGCCGACGGCGCCCACGCCATCCTCGACGCCGCGGGTGTACCGTACAGCATGGTGCCGGGCAACCACGACTACGCCCCGCTGTCGTCGTTCTCCCGGGAACAGACGAAGCTCAACGACTGGTTCGGCCCGGATCGGTTCCAGGACGAGCCCTGGTACGGGGGCTCCTATGACGGCAAGAACGACAGCAACTACACCTTCTTCGAGGTCGGGGAGCTTGAGTTCATGGTCCTCAGCGTCGAGCACGCCCCGCGGAAGGACATCCTCTGCTGGGCAAGCGACCTGATCGCTTCCCATCCGGAGCGGCGGGTGATCATCGTCACCCATTGTTACCTGACCCACGGCGGCGTCTATTCCATGAGCTGCGCAACCAACTACGACACCATCGGAGGCTCCGGCCTGACGGTCTGGGAGGAGCTGGCCAGCCGGCACAGCAACGTGTTCATGGTCCTCTGCGGGCACGTCGGCGACTCTGAGTACGTCCCCATCCCGGGCAACGCCGGCAACACCGTCCACCAGATGCTGGTCGACTACCAGTTCGAGGCCACGTGTACGGCCGGCGCGTGCAGCAACAGCTGCAGCGCAGGGCTCTACACCGGGAACGGCTGGCTGCGCCGACTGACCTTCGCGCCGGCTGAGAATCAGATCCACGCGGAGACCTGGTCCGTGGAGGCCGGCAACCAGGCTGTCTTCCCCCAGGGCGAAGAGGCCCTCTTCTGCAGCCCGCTCAACAACCAGGGCAAGAACCACTATGATCAAGATCCTGCGGGCCCGGATCACACTTTCTCATTCGACTACGACATGACGTCTCCCGCTGTAACGTACCAGTACGTGCCCCCGGACAGCGGGGCCTTCAGCGACCGGACGGTCAACACCGCCGCTGGGGGCGACCAGCTGAAATCCGTGGTCGCTATGAACGACGCCGGCGACATCGCAATAGCGTGGGAGGACGACTCCTCCAGCGGCGACGGGAGTGGGAACCACGACGTCTTCGCCCGGGGGCTCCTCCCCGGCGGCTGCAAGGGCTTCGACGACATCGTCGTAAACGGGGCGGTTACCGCCGGCCACCAGGACAGCCCCTCGATCGCAATGGACTCAGGCGGTGGCTTCGTCGTGGCTTGGCGTGACGACGAGGACGGGAACGGGGTCGGTCAGATCCATGCCAGGGGCTTCGACGGCGACGGGAACGAGGCCTTCGGCGTCGTCACCGTCAACAGCGTAGCGAGCGGGCAGCAGCGGAACCCCGCGGTCGGGATGGCATCCGACGGCAGCTTCGTCGTGGCCTGGGAGGACGACTCCGACGGCGGCGACGGCAGCGGAAACTACGACATTCACGTCCGCAGCTTCCACGCCGGGGGCGTCGAGCAGGTTGCCGATCTCGTGGTCAACCAGGACAAGGCAGGGCAGCAGGCGGCGCCGTCTGTCGCCGTGGCCCCCGATGGTGATTTCGTGGTGACCTGGGAGGACGACAAGGACGGCAACGGGCTGTTCCAGATCTACGCCAGGGGGTTCAACGTGGACGGCACCCAGATGTTCGGCCCCATGACCGTCAACTCCGTGGACGCGGGCCAGCAGCTCTCGCCCGCCATCGCCATGGACTCGGCGGGTAACTTCGTGATCGCGTGGGAGGACGACTCGAGCGGCGCGGACGGGAGCGGGAACTTCGACATCCACGCCCGCGGGTTCGATTCGGGCGGCGCAGAGCTGTTCCCGGACATCCTGGTCAACGCCGGCGATGGCGGCCAGCAGCTTGCGCCCGCCATCGCTATCAGGCCCGACGGCGCGTTCGTGGTGACCTGGGAGGACGACTCGGACGGCAACGGTTTCTTTCAGATATTCGCCCGGGGGTTCGACGCGGTCGGCGCCCAGGCCTTCGGGGAGATGACCGTGAACAACGAGAGCGCCGGTCAGCAGCTACGACCTGATGTCGCCGTCGACGCGGCTGGTGTCTTCGTCGTCACCTGGCAGGATGACATGGATAAGAACGGGGCCTGGCAGATCCTCGCACGAGGCCTCGACTGGTAGCCATAGAAGTACCTGAAGAAGTAGCGCGGGGTTGTTCAGGGGCCGTTTCCTGGTTGTAT
>CAZNWW010000023.1:0-17450 GCA_964576155.1 uncultured Myxococcales bacterium
GCGTTCAGCGCTTGGGATCCGTTTCTCGGGACAATGGAGATGTGATCAATCAAGAGGTGCCGACCGGGTTGCTTGGCTGAGTGCCCGAGAGAGATGCCTGAGGTCCCTCGGCGCGCTTCGCTTGCTCGGGATGACGAATGGGGGCCACTCGGGACGACAGAGAGGGGGATCAGCCTGGGAAGAGGGCGTCCAGGCAGATCTCGATGATGCCGCAGCAGACGCAGAGGGTGCAGTTGGCGCATTGGCAGGTGGGCTGGGGGACGCAGCCGTTGGTTCCGCAGTAGCCGTTCACCTCGCAGATAATAGGGATTACCTCGTACTTGCAGGGGTCACCGGATTTCGGTTCGTTGACGCAGCCTTGGGCCTGATCGCAGCTGTCCCCTGTGCAGAAGTCGTCGTCGTCGCAGTCCTTGGGGGCGCCCTGGACGCATTGGCCGCTCTGACAGGAGTCTCCTACGGTGCAGGGGTTCGCGTCGTCGCAGGAGGTCCCGGAGGCGGGGTTGTGCTGGCAAGTCCCCTCTCCACAGATATCAAGGGTGCACGGGTTGCCGTCGTCTACGCAGGGGCTGGTGCTGTTTACCGAGTAGCAGCCCGACGTGGGGTTGCAGAAGTCGTCGGTGCAGGGATTGCCGTCGTCGCAGTTCATGTCCCCGCCCTGACAGCTGCCCTCGAAGCATTTGTCGTTCATGGTGCACGCGCTGCCGTCGTCGCAGGGTGCGGCGTTGGGGACGTAGTTGCACTTGTTCGGATCACCCTCCGGGAGGGTCGGGTTGCAGATGTCGTCCGTGCAGATGTTGCCGTCGTCGCAGTGGCCCTCGTCGATGAGGCCGTCGCAGGAGTTGTCCTTGCCGTCGCAGAGCTCCGTCGCCCCAGGGAAGGTGTCCGGGTCGTTGTCGTCGCAGTCGTCGCCGCCGCTGCCGCAGATGGCTGGCTGCCCGATGGTCTGCAGATCCCAGTCGCAGAACCCGTCCCCGTCGTCGTTGCAGCCCTCGTCGGTGAACCCGTCGCAGTCGTTGTCCAGGTCGTCGCAGACCTCGTCTGAGGGGGCGCCCGCGTCGCAGTCGCTCAGGACCCCGGCGCCGCAGCTTCGGGTGCCCTCGCAGGTGCCGAACTCGCTGCTAACCTCACAGGTCGTGAACGCGGCGTTCTGGATGGCGAGCTGCGAGCAGGAGCACTCGCCGCTCTCGGAGATGCATTGCCAATGGGCCTGTCCGCCGAGTTGCACGGTCTCACAGAGGTAGCCCTTGGGGCAGGGTACGGCCTCGCCGCACGCGGCCCCGCAGAAGCTGCCGTTCAGGTCCGGGCTGGGGACGCAGAGGTCGAGGGCCTCGGTCTCGAAGCCCTCGGTCTTGCAGTCCGTGTTCTCAGTGCAGGGGTCGCAGAGGTGCGCGAAGCGGGGCACGCAGATGTAGATCGGATCCGGGTTCGTCGGGCCGATCACGCAGGCCCACCCCGGGGGGCAGTCTTCGATACAGGTCGTGGTGCAGACGCTTCCGTTCGCGGTGGGCACGCAGAAGCCGCTGAAGCACTCGTCGCTATTGTCACAGGGGTACATGAACTCCCCCGGCTCAGGCACATACTCGCCTTGGAGGTCCAGGGTTTCGGCCCCGGTGACCTCGGCTGCGTCGGCGGTCGTGATCTCGTCCGCGGTGTCTTGAGGCGCAAAGGCAACGTCTTCGGAGGCGGTCTCACCCGAGGTCGAGCAGCCGAAGAGCGCCGCTACGAAGAGAACGGTTAGAAGACGCATTCGCATCGACGGGCCTCCAGAGGTGGATGTAAGCAGCCGACTACTAGTGTACTCAATCAGCTTTGTCCAGCAAGATCTGGTGAGGGTGACCTCCCCCATGCTATCCTTCTGTCGACTCGCCCCGAGAACTTACGGGGCGTGGAAAGTGGAGGTGCTCATGGAGGAGTGGTTGCTCGCACAGTTGGTCTGCCCGGTTTCGCGGCAGCGGTTGCACCGGGCCGAGGCCGACGACATCGCCCAGATCCTGACAAGGATGGAGGCAGGTCTGGACATCCCGGAGGAGCTGGACCTCGGTAGCGTCGAGAGTTGGCTCGTCACCGAGGACGGGCACCGGGCCTACCCGATCATGGGAGACATTCCCCATCTGGTAACAGATCTCAGCATGGTGCTCTGAGCAATGCTACGTACCGCAGCGCCATGGATTCTAATCTTCGCCTTGGTGTGCCTGGGTTGCCCCCGTCCCCAATCCGAGCTCCTCATCGAGGTAGATCCCATCTACATCACCTATTTGAAGACCGGGGATGGGGTTCGCTTCGCGGATATGGATGCGGACGAGGCCTTCGCCAAGGCGGAGGAACGGTTCCGGGGGCGTGAGTTCTCCGACGCGCGGAAGCTCTATCGCCTGGTGGGAGAGAACGCAAAGGACTCGGAGACCCGCCGAAACGCCTGGCACAACGCCGGGCTGTGCTCCATGTCCCTCGAGGATTATGCCAACGCGTTGGACCTCTTCGAGCGGGCCATGGGAGAAGCAGCCACCGACGAGGAGCACGCCATGACCCGGGCCCTCCTGGGCCAATGCCTGGCGAAGCTCGGTCGGTGGGAAGATGCGAGCGAGGCCTTCCGGCGGGCCCTGGCCACCGAGGTGCTCCCCGCGAGGGTGCGAGCGGAGGCCCTGGTGTGGGATGCTCGGGGCGCCATGGTGCGTGACGATCTGAGGCGCGCAGAGCTTCGCCTCGCTGAGGCTCAGGGGGTCCTCCTCGACACCGTGCGTATTCGGGATCAACAGGGTCATGCGCTCCTCGCTCAGAGCTACTTCTACCGGGCCGAGATCTTCCGGAACATGGCGCTGCGGATGAAGATGCGTCTGCCCCAGGACCGGATGGAGCGAGACCTTGCCGCCCGGCGAGAGCTGTTTCGCCAGGCGGAGGATTATTTCTCAATAGCCATACGTGTCCGCCACAGCTTCTGGTCGGTCCGGGCTGGCTACGGGCTGGGTATGATGGCCGAGGAGTTCGCCCGCGATCTCCAGGCTGCGGAGATCCCCGAGGATCTGGACCCGGAGTCGCGGGAGTTCTATTTCAAGGAGCTCGAGCCCTTCGTCAAGGGGATCCTCGCCGAGGCACGGGACTACTACGATCGCACCGTCAAGCTGGCTGCACGCATGAAGTTCGAGAATGAATGGGTCGAGAAATGTGAGGCCCGTCGAGACTCACTCGTGGGCAGGCTGAAGGCGACCCGCTGAACCGCGCTACGGAGTACAGTCCGCCTCGACCCTGACGTCCAGCCGGTAGGCGCGCTCGATGGGGCCATCCAACGCCTCGCCGCCCACGCCGTCGAGGTAGACGAAGGCCGCCTGTCCCGGCAGAAGGATCACGTCGAGCACCTGCAACTCCTTCTTCTGGCCGCCGTCACAGTCCACCAGCGTCGCAGTCTCCCCGCAGGGGGGACCGGCGAGTCCCAGGATTCCCGCCCAGCTCGGGAGCCCCCCGGAGGTGGTAGGGTCCAGGGTAGCGGTTACGTCCACGCGTCGTGGGTCGCCGGGGATGTCTTCGTCCAGGCGGAGGACATAGTCGGGCATGCCGCCCACGGGGTCCATGGAGGTAGCGCCGGCGGTGCAGGGCAACCAGACCCGATCCGTGCCCTCACCTGGAGGGGGCAGGGTTCCGAGTCGGGACCAGACCCTCCAGCTGGCGTCATCGTGGATCTCGCACGTCCCCTCAGCCAATACCTTCGAGAGAGGGAGGCTCCCGTCCCCGACGCAGCCGGGGTGTGTGTGGGTGCGGTTCAGCGCGGCGTGGATGTCGAAGGGGGGACCGACCCAGCCCGGAGTTGCGGGGATCCCCTCCACCTCCATCTGCTCCACCGCGACGTACCAGGTCCCGGGGAGGATGTCCCAGGAGAGGGTAGGCGTCTCGTGCGGGTTCCAGCAGACCTCGTTGTTCTGGGGGTTACAGCCGTCCTTCATCAGGTACGCCCAGCAGGGCCCTTCGCAGGACACCTGGACGCTGATGGCGGCGATCTGGTCTACCTGGAGGAACCAGCCCCGTTCGGGGCCCGAGATGGGCTCATCGGATCCGCACTGGCTGTACCAGACGTAGATGAAGTTGTCCTCTGCCAGCTGCGCGAAGTGGGTGAACGACGCTGTCTCCACTGTCGGCGACAGGAGCTCCATGGGGGTCTGGCACTCCCAGACGGACGGGGCCGGCACTTCGCCGAGTTCGTCGGCCGCGGCGAGGTCTGACGTCTCGTCGGCTGTCGGCGGGGTATCCGAGGGCGGCGGGGTGTCCGGTCGTGTCTTGTGATCGAACCACCAGGGATTATCAGTCGCTGTCCAGTAATCTCCCGGCGCGTAGGCGTCCCCCTGGATGTCCATCCCGGAGACCGCATCTTCCGGGATCGACGGCAGGATCAGGTTGCAGCCCGTGATCATGACAGCCAGGAACATGCAGGCATGGAGGCGCGTTGACATGCAGGGAGTATATCCACAGAGAGGGGAGTGAACAACCGTGAGCCTTGACGCAATACATAGCGGTGGTGTACTTCCGAACTAGACACAAGTGAGGGGTCATCTCCATGAGTGGAACGGAGCTAGACCAGTTCCGAAAACGGACCCGCTGGGTGTATTACCGGGAGGGCGTCGCCTACGGCCCCTTCTCGGTAGACGAAATCCTCGACATGATCGAAGAGGGAGCGTTGAGTCGGGAAACCGAGCTCATGGAGTTGGGCTCCAACCGCCGCATTCCCCTCGGCGCTGTGCGTTTGTTCCTGGATCGGGTGCAGGCGCTCGACGAGCGGCTCACCCGGGAGATGGACGAGGCGGAGTTCGAGAACACCCGACAGCGCCTGGGCCGCTCCCGAGGGATCCAGTTCTACCTGGTGAACATTGCGTTGCCGGTGACCCTGGTCGTGGCGGTTGTGTTGGGGGTTTTCTGGAAGCAGATCTTCAGCACGAGCAGCGGGGAGTACCCCGGCGCGATCCACATCGCATCAGAGGCCGAGGACGACGGCCCGGATGGCGAAACCCCCGAGATCGGGACAAAGGCTCGCACCGCTGAGGCCGAGTTCGTCGAGGCCGAGGCCTCCCTGGAGGCGGGTCTGGAAGATTACGCGCTCGGTCTCACCATGGAAGGCGCTGACGACGGGACCCTCGAGGCCCTCAGCCAAATACCGGTCAGGGCCCGTGTGAAGAAGCTCCCCGACGTGGTCGTGATGGAGCACCGCAAGAAGAAGGTCCGGAAGAAGAGCGTCGAGACCGGCAACGTCGGGGGAGGGCCTGCCGCAGCTGGAGGCGACGGGATTATGGAGATGGACTTCTCTGAAGGCGAAGGCGACCCGTCGACCGTGGACGTGGGCGGCGACGGCGTCGAGGCCATGGTGCGTCGTCGCCTCCAGCCTGTACTCCGGAGCTGTGCGTCCAAGGACAGCGCCGAGAGCGGCCTTCCACCGGATGTCCTGGCCCGGGTCCAGGTCCGCTCCACGGGTAGCCTGGGCACCCTCAACCTCACCGTCGAGCCCAAGGTGGGCTACTCGGAGATCCGCATGTGCGTGATCGCAGGAATGGCCGGGATCCGGGTGCCCCCCTTCGAGGGCCCGGCGGTCCACGTAACTACCACCAACTGACCTGTACCGGTTCTCGTTTTCGTTTGCGTTCCCTTGGGGTTCGCGGGACACTCTATCCGGAACTGAAGCAAAACACTGTGTGGATCTCGAACCTGTGGCTGGGCAGCGGCCTGCAGTGCGCGCAGAGGGGAGAGTTGCGATGACGGTGGGCGAGGAGCTCCAGGAGTTTGTGGAGACGATGGTGAGGGAGGTGGTGGACGAGTCCGACAAGGTGCGGTCCAATCTCCTCGAGAGTGCGAGCACGGTGGTGGTGGACTCTCCTCACAGGGGTATCCACCAAGCTCGGGAAGAAGGCCATCCTGCAGGTGATGGACCGCTGACCGATGTTCGTCCGACCAGCCCACCTCGGTTGGGCTTCTTGATCGGCGTCGGGTCCCAGGAGATAACCAGTTCAGCCCATGCTATCGACGGGTGGAGTGCGCTCCGACCCTGGGAGGCGAAGATGGAGAGACGTGTCACGGTTTGTTTTCTGATAATCCTGCTCTCGGCTGGTTGTCTCGGCGTAGACACGGAGATCAGCGAGAGTCCGACGGTCGCGGCCTTCGATCCTGCTCCTGTCTCCCCCGATGAGGATCACCTGAAGCTGCCCCAGATCCCTCAGCCGAGTGATCTTCTGCTGGACCCGGCGTCGGGGAGGGTGAGCATCCCCGTGGAGAGCCAGCTCCAGGTCTTGGGCGGCGATCCGGTGACGGTGCAGAACTTCGGCACCGAGACCGTGGCGGAGTTGATGGTTTCGCACTTCAACACTCTCTACGGCTTCCCGACCTCCGGCGGCACAGCGACCGCGCTGGTCGGCGCCGAGATCATGGCCGAATCGGTGACCTCGGAGACAGCCTATATCCTGGACGTCACGGACCTCGGGGAAGCAGGCGCAGTGCGCGTGGACGGCGTCGAGCCGATCCTCGGCGCGTCGAAGCAGACCGACGCCGGGTTCAGCACGTCCCTGACCTTCCTGCCTCCGGCTGGTGGCTGGGAGCAGGGACGGATCTACGCCGCGGTGGTCACTTCCGGCATCTTCGACGCCGAGGGGAAACCCCTGCGCGCATCGTACGTCTACAACTTCGTCAAGAGCACCGCAGCCCTGGCCCTGGATGGACAGACGGTCTGCGCGCTCCCCGACATGACGGCGATTCAGCTCGAGGGGCTACGGGTCTTCCTGGTGCCGGTCTTCGAGCATCTGGAGAGTGTCGGCGTGGACGGCGAGAAAGTCGATCGGGGTGACATAGCGCAGCTCTGGACTTTCACAATCCGTCCGGGCGCCATCGTCCGGTATGATCTCCTCAATCAGATCTTCCCCACGCCCAATGACGTCCTGCTCACCGGGCCGGCGTCCACCCCCTTCGACTGTGACGAGGACGGTGAAGCGGACTGCCTCCCCGGGCACCTCTGCTTCCCTGTCGACTGCGAGGCCGGGTTCGAGAACGCGTCGAACACCTTCTTCGCCTACATGAACTCCCTCGACGGCTGGCCGGCCGGCCTGCTCCCTTCGGTGTTGTTCACCCTGCCCATCGATCCGGCGACGGTCACCGGGGACACGATCCAGGTCCATGATCTGGGAACCGGCGCGCCCCTCGAAGGTACGAGCTGGTCCTGGGACGAAGGGACCATGGCCCTGACCATCATTCCGGGCGGCGTCGCCGCCGGCGGCCATTATGCCGTGTCGGTTGGCCGGGGGATCCAGAACGCCGGCGGTGGCTATCCGGTCTCACCGGACGACACAATGGGGGTCCTGAAGCTGACCCGTCCGCTGGTGGACGAGGCGGGGAATAGCCTCATCGCCGAGCTTGGGCTCGCTGGTGGTGATCAGGACGCAGAGGATGCGCTCGCAGGGCTCCTGGAGGTCATGCGGCTTCAGGTAGACGCGCTGCTCAAGGCCACAGGCCTGGACGGCGCCCGCCAGGACGTGGCCGCGATCTGGAGCTATGGAATTCACACGGGCAACGAGGCCTTCTTCGATCCCATCGGGGGTGTCATCCCATTCCCGAACGATCTGTTGATGACCTTGGATGCGGCGGGGAATCCAGACCTGGTAGCGATCCCTGTCCCCGACGATCCGGTGATGGCGCCTGTGGTCGAGGCGATGAATACCCTGGACGGATTCTCCACCTTGACTCCGACTCGGGCCGGCTTCCTGAGGCCCCTGGACACGACGAATTTCCGTGCCCTCGCCGAGGCGACTGAGCTCCTGGATCCTACACTTGCAGGGAGCACGGTTGCGCTGGTGGGGATCGACCCGGTGGTGGATTTGACCTCAGGCGAGATCGAACTCCTGACCCTGGTCGTGAATGGTCAACTCGATGTGCTTGGGGATACCCGAGTGGAGGTGACCTTTTCCAACGGCCAACTCGAGATTCGACCGCGTCCCGGCCATCCGCTGAAGCCCGGCTGGCGGTACGTGGTCGCGGTCCTGGAGGCGACCCGCAGCCTCGAAGAGGGCCCGGACGGGGAGCCGTATCCGATCCAAGTCTCCCCGATCTTCTTCCTGGCCCGCAGCCCGTATCCGCTCTACGACGCAGAGGCGGACGCCAGCCTGCTGCCGGCCCTCCTGGACGCACCGACGGCTGCGCTGCTGGAGCAGCTCCGTTCGAACTACGATATGTTCTTCTCCGGGCTGGAGGATGCGGCCAACCTGGACCGCTCGAAGATCCACCTGTTCTGGACCTTCACCACCCAGCGGGTGAGTGCGTGGGTCAAGGATCTGCGATCATCCATGGCAGGGTTGACTGTCCCGGGGGAAGTCACGGTGACCCTGAAGACCCCTGCCGCCTATGGCTACGAGAACATGGACGCCGTGGCCCAGTTGGGGACGGACGGTCGCTTCGGAGGCGTCACGGCCCTGGCACTGCCAGACCTCTCCGATCCTGCAGCGCCGGCATCTCGCCTCCAGTTCAACGACGACGGGGTACCTCAGTGGTTGGCCACGGAGATCCCCTTCTCCCTCGCCATTCCCCACGGCGACGGACCTTTCCGGGTGGTTATAGTTCAGCACGGACTCATGGGCCGGCGCGCAGACTTCCTCAGCGTGGCGAATCACTTCGCCGCTGCCGACTATATCGTTATCGCCATGGATCTGCCGCTCCACGGAGATCGGGCCGTCGACGGCGCCGACTCCGGGGCCGGTTTCTTCAACGCGGATGCGGTGTCAGTGCGAGACAACCTGGTCACCTCGGCCCTGGATCTGGGCCAGCTCGTCAGGTTCATCCAGGCATCGACCGGGCTCGACTCTCTCCTCCCCTCTTCTGTGACCCTCGACGCTGACAAGGTGTACTACGTGGGAGAATCCCTCGGCGGCATCGTCGGGGCGTTGTTCCTGGGCGTCGAGCCTGCGGTGGAGGCTGCTGCCCTGGTGAGCATGGGGGGGCATCTGACGCGTATCCTCGAGGAGACGCAGAACGAAGGTTTTTCACAGCCCATCACCGATACCCTCACGGCCCTGGGCTTGGAGAAGGGCACACCGGGATACGTCCAGTTCATGGAATCCGCGCAGATGCTGCTGGATCGGGGTGACCCGGTGAACTACGCCGTGGAGTACGGGACCCAGGGCGACCCGCCGAAGGTGATGTTGCTCACCGCGGGGGATGAGGTCGGTGACGGCTTCATGCCCTGGGGCGCGACCATGGAGTTCGCGTGCGCTGCGCGCCACGGGGATTATCCGTACACGTTCCACTACGAGGGGACGTGCGGGGGAGAGGCGGACGAGGGGGCCTGCCATGGCTTCTTCCTTCAGCCGGAGGGCGACCCTGCGCTGGCCCAGGATGCCTGGGACAAGGTGCTGGCCTTCTTCGACAGCGACGGCGTTCCAGGAGACGAGGTCGGGCTGAATCCCGGCACCGCCCTGGACTGCAGCTTCGGAAATTAAGGAGGGGATCATGCGTCGACACGTTCTCAAGTCGTTTGTCGGGCTCCTGGTCCTGGCCTTCGCGGCTCCCCCGGCCCTCGGGGCTGGGATCGAGTTGCAGGAGCAATCCGCCGCTGCCATGGGGCGCGCCCTGGCGGTGAAGGCCCGCCTCGACGATGCCTCCACGGTCTTCTTCAATCCCGCCGGACTTGCGTACCTGCGCGGGTTCCAGATCCAGGCAGGGATCAACCTGGTGTTTCCAGTGTTCGAAGCCGCAGACGCGCGAGACGTCCCCGCCGCCGAGAGCTGGGGGAGCACCACCACCACCAACAAGCTCGTCCCGCCACCCCACGCCTACTTCTCCTGGGGTACCGACGTGGGCAGCTCGGGGGGTATCGGGGTGGGCGCGGGGGTGAACTTTCCCTTTGGGCTCGCGCTCTACTGGCCCGACGACTTCGCCGGGCGAAACCTCGTGGCAGGGTCAAACCTCATGATCCCCGAGATCCTCCTGGGGGTGGGTTACGCGCCGGTGAAGCAGGTCTCCTTCGGGGCCACCCTAGTGGTCTCGCCGGCCCAACTCTGGCTCCAGAAGTACCTGGGCCCGGACTTCGGTCTCGTTGGGGACAACGGCGACCCGCTCACGGATTCGACCGTCACCATGGCTGGGATGGGCGTTGGCGTGGGTGCCAACGTCGGCATCCAGGCGCGGCCCATCGACGGCCTCTATCTGGGCTTCGCGTATCGCAGCCGTATTGCGCTCGATATGACCGGGGATGCGCACTTCGATCTGGATGGTCTCGAGGACCAGAGCGGCTTTCCGGATCAATCCGTGAAGACCAGGTTCATGCTGCCGGATATCTTCGGTATCGCTGTGGGGTACCAGATCCTGGACGCTTGGTACGCGGAGATTGACGTGGACTACACGCTCTGGTCGATCTTCGAGGAGATCCCGATCACCTTCCCCGACGACAAGACGGGGGCCCTCAGTCAGACGCTCCCCCAGGACTGGCGGAACACGATCACTGTTCGGTTCGGGAACGTGGTAACCCTCGGGGAGCGGAAGCAATGGACCATCCGAGCGGGCGGAGGTTACGACCCGACCCCCGCGACGAGCAAGTACCTCTCCCCGATGCTCCCTGACTCGGACCGGATCTTCGCCGCCCTGGGGGGCGGCTACAAGTTCGACTTCGGTCTGGCTCTCGACCTGACCTACCTGCACACCTTCTTCCTGCCCCGGGAGGTCAACGGACGCCCCTGCACGGCCGGCAACACGGACCCCGCCTGCGCGACCGCAACGGACGGTCCTGCCTACGACGCGGCTGGTAACCTCGTATGGTCGGGCAACAGCTTCCCTGCCCGCTACACCAACGACGCACACCTCCTGGCCCTCACCATCTCCCAGTCTTTCTAGCCTAACGCCGACTGCCTCACCTCTCGGCATAGGCCGCGGAGGAGTGGCATGGGTCTTGCGTTTCATACCTCTGAGAGGAGGTGTGTCATGGATGATCTGGTTCGTGAGGCGATTGCGCCGGTAGAGGAGAAGTTCTTTAGTGAACAGGGGGTTGGAGGCGAGGGGCCGGTGGACCTTCTCGCCCGATGGCTCGGCTTGGCCGCGCCGGAGTTGGACAGCTCGCGCGACAGGGCTGTCCAACTCCTGGAGTGGAGCGGCGGCGCAGCCGCGCTGTCGCAGACCCCTCCCGGGGTTGTGGCGGAGCGGTGGGATCTCGACGAGGGCGCTGTCGCCGCCCTTCAGGCAGCCGCCCGTCTCGGGGCCCTCGCTGCGCTCGATCCGGCCCCCCTGGCCCGAGTCACGGGGAGTCGGTCAGTCTACGAGCGCTTCGCCCGCCTGGGGCGTCATCCTCGGGAGAGCTTCTGGGTCCTGGGACTCGGTGCCCGGAATCACGTACTCGTGGAGGAGCGGATCGCCGAAGGCACGGCGAACCTCTGTGCGCTCCTCCCACGAGACGTTTTCCGTCCTCTGGTGGCTGTGGGCGCAGTCCAGGCGGTGTTGGTGCACAACCACCCGTCCGGTGATCCCACCCCCAGCGCGGAGGATCTGGCGCTCACGCGACGTCTCACAGCGGCGGGGGACCTGGTCGGGGTAGGCATCCTGGATCACGTCATCGTGGGTGCGGGCCTATGGGCCAGTCTGCTGGACGAAGGGCTGATGGAGGTGGAGACATGAGACGGATGATCGCAATCTGGTTGATCGTGCTACTTGGTGGCTGCGCCTCAGCGACCGGTCACCTGTTCGAGCTTTGTCGGCCGACGGGTTGGGTTGACAGGGTCGAAGGGGTCTGGGTGATCATCGAACTCGATGATGATGAGGCGGAGACCCTGGTCCTGCCTACCTCGTGCTTCCGGGAACCTGTGCACGGAGGCCAGCGTATAGTGGATGGACGTATCGATCTGGCTGGGACCGAGTCCCTGCGCCGTGAAATGGCAGAAATCACTGCGAGGCTCGTGAAGGTCAAGGACCTGGATTAGGTGCTAGACTCGGACGCCCGGGGCCGGGAAGGCTTCGCAGAACGCGCGGACCTCTTCGTTGATACCTGCCTGGGCCTCGCGATTCTTCTTCGCCTCGACGGCCCGGTCGATGAACTCGGCGACGACCCGCATCTCGGGCTCCTTCATCCCTCGTGACGTGATCGACGGTGTGCCGATCCGGATCCCGCTGGGATCGAAGGGCTTGCGGGGATCGAAGGGGATGGTGTTCATGTTGCACACGATCCCACAGCGATCGAGGACCTTGGCGAGCTTCCGTCCACGGGTCCCGCGGCTGGTCGCATCGATGAGGATCAGGTGGTTGTCCGTGCCGCCTGTGATCAGCTTGAAGCCCTTCTCCAGGAGAGCCTCGGCCAGGGCCTTGCCGTTGGTCACCACCTGGGCAGCGTAGTCTTTGAACTCTGGCTGAGCGGCCTCCTTGAGGGCCACGGCCACGGCCGCGGTGGTGTGGTTGTGTGGCCCGCCCTGGAGGCCCGGGAATACTGCCCGGTCAACCTGGTCCGCCAGGGCCTCGGTGACGAGGAGCATCCCGCCCCGGGGGCCGCGCAGGGTCTTGTGCGTGGTGGTGCTCACCACATGCGCGTGGGGTACGGGGCTCGGGTGCGCGCCGCCGGCTACCAGGCCCGCAATATGCGCTATGTCCGCCAGGAAGTACGCCCCCACCTCGTCTGCGATACTGCGGAAGGCCGCGAAGTCGATGATCCGCGGGTACGCGGTCGCGCCGGCGATCAGGAGCTTGGGCTTCTCCTTCTTCGCCAGGTCGCGGATAGCGTCGTAGTCGAGCAGGTGAGTCTCTTCGTCCACCGTGTACTGCACCGCGCGGAAGAAGTCCCCGGTGATGCTGACACTCCAGCCGTGGGTCAGGTGGCCGCCATGGGGGAGGGCCATGCCCATCACGGTGTCGCCGGGTTTCAGGAGCGCGTAGTACACCCCGAGATTCGCAGGGGAGCCTGAATAGGGCTGGACGTTCGCGTGGTCCGCACCGAAGAGGGCCTTTGCGCGCTCGATGGCGATGGTTTCGACCCCATCGATCATCTGCTGCCCTTCGTAGTAGCGCTTGCCCGCGTAGCCCTCGGAGTACTTGTTGGTCAGGACCGAGCCAGTGGCCTCCATCACCGCTGCAGAGGCGTAGTTCTCCGACGGGATCAAGCGGATCTTGTGGAACTGTCGGCGTTCCTCCGCGACGATCAGGTCGTGAATCTCAGGATCTGTGAACTTGACGTTCTCCAGGTGGTGCATGGCTCCCTCCCAAGGCGACCCCTGCGGCCGCGAAATGTCTGACTCGGGGGGACGTTACTCGAACAGGAGTGAGCGGTCAACCGGCCTCGGCCAGGAGCGCCGTGCCCCTGTCATGGAGCACAGAGAGGGCTGCGTCCACCACCGAGAGACGGACCCACTGGAGGCCGTAGCGTTCGATCTTCTTCCCGGTGATCGCAATCCGCCGATCCTGCGCTCCGTCCATGGAGTCCGCGGCGTTCTGGATGATGTTGATGAGCACCTGCTCGATCTGGCGACGACGGATCCGGAACCGCGGCAGATCCGAAGGAACCTGGACGTCCAAACTGATCCCCTGGATGTCCAACTCAGCGCGAAGGAGATTGACCACCTGCTGGACCGGAGTCTCCGGATCCGTGGGTGTCATGTGCACCGAATCCGGCTCCGAGAACCTGAGCATGACCTGCACGACCTTGCGGATCCGCTCCGCTACGTCCTGGAGTTCCTGGATTTCCACCCGCTCGCCTGCGCCCGGATCGAGCCTGTCCCGGATGAGCTCGGAGCAGTTGATGATCACGTTCAGGGGGTTGTTGATCTCGTGGGCCATGCCTCGGGCCATGGTGCCCAGAGACTCCATGCGTTGGCCTGCCTTGAGGCGGTCGTCCAGGTGCATCTGAAGCTTGGCGTTTTCCTTCTCGGTACGCGCCAACTCCTCGGTGAGCTTGCGCACCTGGTCGGACAGCTTCTGAATTGTGTCAGCTGTAGGAGGATTCCTGCGGGAGGGCAGGTCTTCAAGGCGCCAGGCTCAAACGAAGCGTTCCCCCGGCGATGATCTCGTCGTGGGTGATCCAGGTTCGATGGAGGGCGACACCGTCCAGGGCGGCCTCCGTGATGCGGTCTCCTTCGCCCACCCGCTCGATGGTGAAAGTGTTCCCGGGGGCGAAGTCCGGGTGGAGGTGGAGGGTGACCCGGTCGAACGCTGGAGGCACCAGCTGCCACCTGGGGTCCCCGGGGCAGATCGGGTACAGGCCCATGGCCGCCAGTACGTACCAGGCGGACATGGCTCCTGCGTCGTCGTTGCCCGGCAGGCCGCCGGGGTCTGTTCCGAAGTGGGCCTCCCGGAGGGTGCGCACCCGGCCTCCTGTCTTCCCTGGCGCGCCGGCGAGGTTGTACAGGAAGGGGATGTGGAATCCCGGCTGGTTCGAGGGGTCGTGGTGCCCGCCGTCGAAGTACTGGTCGAGCTTGGCGATGAAGGCCTCGGGGCCTCCCATCACCTCGATGAGGCCCTCCACGTCGTGGGGAACGAACCAGGTGTAGATCCAGGACGTGGCCTCGCACCACCCGTTGAACTCCGACTCGTCCGCAGGATCGAAGGGCGTCAGCCAGTCGCCGTCCGCAGTGCGGCCCTGGAGGAAGCCGGACTGGGGGTTCCAGTGGTTCTTCCAGTTCCCGGATCGTGTACGGAACGCGGCTGCGTCGTCGTTGCGTCCCACGGCCTCGGCGATCACCGCGGTGCACCAGTCGTCGTGTGCATACTCCAGGGTCATGGAAGCGGCCTGGGTGGTGTCGCATTCGTGGGGGACGTACCCCAGATCTATGTAGGACAAGGGCGTGCCCAGGTTCATGTATCCGCAGAGCCCATTCTCCCCGAGGTTGATCACGTCCTGGGTGGCGGCTTTGTGGGCGGCCTCCCAGGCGAGGTCAAGGTCGAAGCCCACGAAGCCCTTGGCAATTGCGTCCGCGATGATCGGCACCGCTGGATTTGCGATCATGACTCGGGAGTAGCCCGCGGCGCGCCAGGTGCACTTCGGGAGCCAGCCACCCAGTTCGTACCATCGGAGCATGGAACGGATCAGATCCGCGCGTCGCTCCGGCTCAACCAGGGTGCCCAGGGGATGGGAGGTGCGGAAGGTGTCCCACATGCACCAGTCGTCTGTATGGTACCGCCAGCCCTCGGCGACCTCGATCCGAGGGGTCCCGTCTGCGTTGATCAGGTAACGTCCTCCAGCCTCGGTGAGGTCCGCCGGCTGCATGAGGCTGTGATAGAGGGCTGTGTAAAATGTCACTCGATCATCGTCGTCACCCCCCTCCACCCGGACCCGGTTGAGCAGCGCATTCCAGGCCGCAGCGGTCTCCTCTCTGACCACCTCGAAGCTACGGTCGCTTACGTCCGCGGCGAGGTTGTCCCTTGCCTGATCCTCGTCGATGTATGATAGCCCCACCCGTGCCTCCACCGCTTCGCCCGCAGTGGTGGTGAAGGTGACCCAGGCGCCAATCCCGGCGCCCTCTGCGGTGTCTCCGCCGCTGACCGGCCCCGCCTGGTCCCAGGTTCCCCATGCCTCGAAGGATCGGGAGAAGACAGCGTGGAAGCAGACCCGCAGCTCGGAGGAGTAGCCATCCTGGAGTCCGATGAACATATGAACGAGCGGGTGCGCGGTGTAGTCGCCGCATCCTCGCAGGGTCCGATCGTCTGTGACTACGATCCACCCCCCGAGGCTCTCGCCCCGGCTATAGCCAAGATCTACGAGGAGGTTGGCGCGGTCCGTCGCGGGGAAGGTGTAGCGGTGGATAGCGGCTCGCGGCGCCGCGGTGACCTCGGCCCGGACGCCCGGGTCGTCGAGGGTCACCGCGTAGTACCCCGGCGCGGCCTCCTCGTCGTCATGGGAGAACGTGGATGCGTAGTCCTCCGGCGACGTCGCGATCTCGCCCACGGTCGGCGCGATGAGGACGTGGCTGTATCCGTTGTTGGAGCCGCCCGGGCCCTCGAGGTGTGCATGCGCGAAGCCGTCGAGTCGTGTCCGGCTGAACTCGTACGCATCGATGCTCCCGGGGGCCTCCCGGGTGTTCGGACTCACCCGCACCATCCCATGGGGCGCCAGCGCCCCGGGGATCACGTTCCCCCCGCCCTTGGTGCCGATCATGGGGTCCACGTATTGCACGAGGTCCACCGGATCGGGGGGCCACTCGGCAGCGGCGCCCGCGTCTGCATCCTCGCCGGTGACGTCGGGCTTGAAGACATCGGGGCTGGAAAGCCCCTCCCACATGTCCCTGCTACCGACCGAACTATTGTTTGAGCACGCCATGCCCGGGATCACCAGGACCAGTATCCACCACCTCGTCATCGTAATGCCTCCGTCCATGGTGTCCGGGCCAATCATCAATCATCAATCATCAATCATCAATGCCGGTCGTCAGAGGGAGGTACGGGGGGAGGGGACTGTATCAGAGGCAGAAACCGCCCTGGCCGCCGAAGCCGCCGCCCTGGCCGCCGAAGCCGCCCTTGCCACCCTTGCGGTCCTTCTTGTGGCAGTCGCCGTCCTTGCAGCGCTCTCCGCGGTGTTTCATCCCCCGCATGCGCTTGTGGACCCGCTCCATCAGGGCGAGGAGCTTCGTGGCCTTCTTGGGTGTGAGGAGCTCTCGCAGTTCAGTGATCTCTGCGTTGTGCATCTCGTGCATGGACGCCCGCACCGCCAGGAGCACGTCAAGCTGGCTCTGGTAGGCGAGCTGATCCTCAGAGTCCTCATCCAGGAGTGTCTTGAGGACCTTCTTCGCGTCCCGAACCTGCTCCATCAGCTCCTGGCGTTCCGTCCTGTACCGGTCCATTACAGCCTCCACCTGGACCGCCTCGGCCTCCTCGAGGCCGACTTTCTCCCGCAGCAGCTTGCCGCGCTTCTCCTTGAACTTCTCCATCCGCTCCGGTGTCACCTCGCCACGGTGCCCGCGGTGCTGGGCCACTGCGGCCTCTGCGATCAACAGGGACAAGGCCAGGGTTATGAACATCGTCATCTTGCGTTTCATGGTGTTACCTCCGCTTGAGTGTCTGTCGTCTTGTCAAGTCGTCCGGTGGCCTCCGACGATACATCTACCGGATGCCGGCCGGGTCCCGGGGGTTAAATTCCGTCGACCTCGGCCAGGATCTCGTCCGCGGCCTGGACCCAGAGGTCCACCTCTGTGGGGTCCCCGAGTCCGTGGGCCAGGCTCACGCTCCCGACCAGGGATGGGGCCTCTTCATCCGCGAAGGGGTCGAGATCCGACTCCCAAGCCTCGCTCTGCTCTTCGAACGGGGTCGCTATCTGTGCCGGGGTGTCTGCCGCTGCATCCACGTGGATGTCTTGAGACAGCGCGATCGCCGGGGCGCCGGAATCTCCATTCGTCGGGTCACCTGGGGGCCAGAACATCGCCGTGACCACCGCCGCTGTGGCGAGGGCTGTCGCTGCTGCCAGCCACCCGAGCAGTGGGCCACGGTGAGCCGCGGTGTCCCATGGGATCCCACGGGCAACAGCCTCGATACGTCGGGCAGTCTGG
>CAZNWW010000024.1:0-17346 GCA_964576155.1 uncultured Myxococcales bacterium
GACCTCCCTGGCCTCGCGCAGGAGGCGGGTGGGGCGGGGGTTGTAGATAAGGTCCAGGACCGCCTGTCCCGGGTGGAAGCAGCCCGTCACCGGCGTCTCCTCCGTCGCAGGGAGCATCCCGATGGGGGTGCAGTTCACCACCAGGTCGAAGCCCGCCGCGAAGGCAGGCTCCGACAGCCGGTACCAGGGATGGCCCGTGGCCGCGGGGAAGAAGCGACGAAAGGCCGCCGCGGTGTCGGGGGACCGGGTTACAAAGGCCGGGGCCGGGAGCCCCAGATCCTCCAGCGCAGTGGCAGCGGCTCGCGCCGCGCCGCCGGCCCCGATGAGCAGGACCGACCGGGGTACGGGGTCGAGGCCCTCCAGGATGTATCGTACGCCCCCGAGGTCCGTGTTGTATCCTGTGAGCTGGCCGTCGTCCTCCACCGCGATGCAGTTGATAGCTCCGCAGCGACGGGCCGCAAGGGAGAGGCGCTGGACCAGCGCCGCGGCGGCCACCTTGTGGGGGTGGGTCAGGTTGAAGCCCCTGTATCCCCGGTCGACGAAGTCCAGGAGGGTGCCCTTGAGATCCCCCGGGGTCACGTCGGCGGTCTCGTATCGCCCGCCCGGCGCGAGGATGTCCAGCGCGGGCTGCATGATCGTCGAGGAGATCGAGTGCCCGACCGGGTGCCCCAGGAGCGCGAAGCGTACGTTCATATCGACAGCTCATCGAGGGCCGCGAAGAACCCGGGCCAGGACTTGTCGACGGTCCTCGCCCCGAACAGGCGGGAGCGCCCCTTGGCCACCCGCGCCGCGAGGGCCAGGGTCATCGCCGTGCGGTGATCCCCTCGTGCGTCCAGATCCGTCCCCTGGAGGGGGGTCGGTCCTTCCACAACCAGCACGTCGTCTTCGGCGCGGATGGCCGCTCCCATCTTGCCCAGCTCCTCCACCGCGGCTGCGACGCGATCGGTCTCCTTCAGGCGGGCCTCGGCGACGCCGCGGATCACCGTGACCCCTCGGGCCTGCGTGGCCAGGAGGGCCAGGATCGGGATCTCGTCGATGATGAAGGGGATCACCGAGGCGGGGACCTCGATGCCGTGGAGAGCGTGGTGTCGGATCTCGTAGTCAGCGACAGGTTCCCCCTCTGCGTCCTTCTCACCGGTCACCTGGATGTCCCCGCCCATCCAGCTGAGTGCGTCGAAGAAGCCCGTGCGGGTAGGGTTGGATAAGACCCCCGGGATGAGGACCCTGGAGCCGGTCAGGAGGGTGGCGGCCGCGGCAACGAAGGCCGCGGACGAGGGATCCCCGGGGAGGGAGTAGGCGATGGCCTCCAGGGGGCCGCCTTCTATGATGATCCGGCCGTCGCTGGCCACGAGTCGTCCGCCCATCCGAGGGACCATGCGCTCGGTGTGGTCACGGCTGTCGATGCGTCCGGTGATCTCGGTGCGCCCCTTGGCCCCGAGGGCTGCAAGGATCAGCGCGGTCTTCACCTGGCCGGAGGGTACAGGCAGGTCGTAGACCTGGGGCCGGGGTGGCCCCTCGCTCCGAACCGAGCAGGGGGGGTACCCCTCGGCGTCTTCCCAGGTCATCGTCGCGCCGGTCCCGGCCAGGGCCCGCGCCATCCGGTCCATGGGCCGTCGCAGCAGGGTCTCCTCTCCGGTGAAGGTCGCCCCCCTTCCCCGGCTCGCCACCGCGCCCATGAGCATCCGCATGGTGCTCGCAGACGCGCCGCAGTCCAGGGGGGCCGCCGGGGCGGAAAAGCCGCCCTGCCCCAGGCCCACGACCCGGGCTGCGTCCTCGCAGCGCTCCAGGGTCACGCCCAGCGCGGAGAGGCAGCGGCAGGTGGCGTCCACGTCCTCGCCGCCGGGGAGCCCCCGGATCAGGGTCTCGCCCCTGGCCATGGCTCCCAGGATCAGGATGCGGTGGGCCAGGGCCTTGTCCCCGGGCATCCGCAGGCTGCCCGTGAGGCTCCGTCCCGGGAGGCTCAGGATCTCTAGTATCTCGTCGTGGCCAAGCATGGCTCTCTCCCTAATGAAATTGTCGGCGGGGTCAAGCCTGATTGCAACCCTGGAGATGGTTCGTCGCCGCGGCAAGGGGCACGGGCTCCCGGGACGCAAGGAGGGTGCGGATGGCCTCCTCGAGGCGCTCTCGTTTCGTTCGCCAGGGGATAGCCAGGTCCTTCTGCCGTGCCAGCGCCTCGGGGAGCTTGTCCCCCGCCACGTCCATGAGGTCCACAGCGTGGAGCTCCAGCGAGACGAAGGGCCGTCTGCCTGCGTCGCGCACCAGGTACCTGCGAAGCTTCGGGGGGAAGGCAACCAGGCTGGTGCCGATCACCGGCAACCGTGTCCACCGGGTCACGGTGCAGGGGATCCGCAGGAGCCCCCGATCCTCCCAGGGTTCGGCGCGGCCCACGCCCATCCGCGGATCCCCCAAGATGGATGCGCTGCGCCCTCCCCGGAGCCGAATCCCGGCCATGACCGCGTACTTTGCTGCGAGGTAGGGCCAGGAGGGCAATGGGGAGGCGTCGTACCGATACCCCAGGTCCCGAAGCACTTGAAGCACCTCGGCCGATGTGTTGTACCCGGGCGCCCGGAAACCACAAGGAGGGGCGTGGACGTCTGTGATGATCCGGTGCCCTCGGGTGATCTCCTCGCGGATCCCGTCGGGGTCTTTGTGAATCAGGTCATAGGGATGGGACCAGGTGTGGTTGCCGATCTCGTGGCCCGCCGCGGCCGCTGTCCGCAGGATCTCGGCAGCGGCGGGGACCTCCAGGTCCCGGCCCACCGCGAAGAAGGTAGCGGGGACGCCGAGATCCTGGAAGAGCTCCAGGAAGCGGCGCACCCCGTCCCCATAGGTCTGCGCGGTGAGGGCCCGGGCCTCGCGATCGTCGATGGATTCACCATAGAGCGCCAGGTAATGCGCGACGGAGTCAATGTCCACCGACACGCAGAGCATCGCTATCCCTTGATCCGGATCGCCCACACCAGGGTCGCCATGTTCTTCAGCACGCCGGGGACCCGCTTCCAGAGGTGGACCGAGGGCTGGCGTTTCTCGAGGATCTCGATGGGGATCTCCAGGATCCGCAGCTCGTCACGCTCTGCGCGGATCACCATCTCGGATGCGAAGAGATCCTTGTCCACCAGGCAGGCCTCGATGACCGGCATGAGCCGCGACCGGTTCATGGCCTTGAGGCCGTGGGTGTCCGTCCCCTTGAAGCCCAGGAGGACGCGGAGCATCCCCGTGATCACGATGGAGGCCGCGTGGCGCATCATGGGGCGCTTGTCCATCGCGTCCGCGTGGAGCTTCGAGCCGATCACCAGGTCGCATTGGTCGTAGAAGAGGGCCTCCAGGGCCCGCCTGTAGAACCGGGTGTCGCAGATGTCGATCTCGTCGCAGACCACGTACTCGCCCCGGGCCTCGACGATCCCCTTGCGCATGGCCTTGCCGTAGTTGGGCTCGCTGGAGGTGAGGAGTCGGACCTGGGAATATCTCCGCTCCAGGTCGAACCCGATCTCCCGGGTCTTGTCGGTGCTCCCGTTCTCCGATAGGAGGATCTCATAAGGGAAGCCGAACTCCTTCAGCTTCTCGATCAATTCCACCGTGGACGCGTAGATCAGCGCCTCCTCGTTGTACACGGGGATCACGATGGAGACCGTGGTCTTCTCGTCTCGCCTGGTCATTTCTTCTCCTCGAGGGCTAGGGCCGCGGCCCGGCCGTCCAGCAGCGCGTCCTCCATGGACGCATAGACCCACTTGCCATACCGGCCCGTGGAGATCACGCCCCGGGCCGAGAGGGCGCCGAGGGTCGCCTCCCGCGCGGCGGGGTATTCATGATCATAGATCACGTATGCGTGAGGAATCCGGCGGCGATCGCAGACCGCCACGTCGTCCCGGCTCACCGACGGACCGATGGCCGAGAGCACCGACAATGCATCGTCCAGGGCCTCTTCCGTGTCCACCGGGCGGTCGTTGCGCAGCTCCACATAGAGGCTGCTGCACCCGGGCGGTGCCATGGACGGGCGAGCATTGGTGTAGCAACCCATCCGATAGATGGACAGATCCCCGTCCGGCAGGTAGACCCAGTGCCGGCCTGCGAGGGCTGAACAGCGAATCCCCAGGTCCAGGTAGTCCACCTTGGCGCAGCGCAGGCGCCGTCCCCCTTCCCGCGCCGAGTCCGGTGCGTCGACCCATCGGGCCACCAGGACATCGAGGGGCATGGTGGAGACCAGGCGCTCGAACCCGAGGCGATCCCCGTGGTCGAGCTCGACCCAGCCCTCTCCGAGGTGGACCGCGGTGACCTCCACGCCGGTGCGCGCCGTGGAGACACCGTCGGCCAGGGCCGCGGTGAACGCGCCGATCCCGCCGGCCTCGGGGTAGTGGAACGAGGCGTTGTAGCCCATGGCGCAGTTCTCGTCGGTGAACGCGCCTGCGATGATCTGTTTCAGGTCGGGGATCGGGACGAAGCGCTGGCACCAGGCGTCGGAGATCGCCTCAGGCGGCACCCCCCAGAGCTTGGTGTTATAGGGGAACATGAAATGATCGGCGATGCCCTTGCCGAAGTGCCGCAGGACGTGCTCGGCGAAATGAGGCGCCGGGGGTCGCTCTCCCGCACTGGCGCCCTCCACATGTGCTTCTACTGCGCCGGTGAGGCATTCCACGATCACGGGATCGGGCAGGCCGCGGAGGTTCGCCTGGAAGGGGTAGTCTGTGAGCCGGTCGTAAGAGAAGATCGAGGAGATCCGCTCTGTCGGGGGCAGGGAGACCCGGGCCTCGGAGAGGCGCCGCACCTCGGGATCACGCAGGTGGAGCCAATGTCCGGTGACATCAAAGGTGTATCCGTCGGTCGCGTGGCTCACACACAGGCCGCCGAGGTGGTCCTCGCGTTCGAGGAGGAGAGAGTCCTCCCCGAGGTGCAGGGCGGCGGAGATGCCGGTGAGTCCGCCGCCGATGATGATCGTCCGGTGTCGCTCCACGAAGTTCCTCCCCAGAGGGATCGTCGCTGGATGGTAGCCACGGTCCCCGGCCCTGTCAAACCGGCAATTTTCTCTTGACAAGCAGGGGGTCCTGCGTATTCTTCCCGCTGAATCGTTGCCTCCGGCGGCGACCGAGGTCGTATCTGGCCATCCAACCTTCCCCTCATGATGAGGTGGATCCCTAATTCCTACCGAACAAGAGGTCTCATGAATCTGCAGGAACTGAAACGTCACAAAAGCACAGAACTCGGCGAAATGGCCAAGGAGCTCGGCATCGAGGGTGTCGCCGGGATGCGGAAGCAGGATATGATCTTCGCTATCCTCCAGGACCAGGCCGAGAAGAACGGCATGATCTACGGCGAGGGGGTCTTGCAAGTCCTCCCCGACGGTTTTGGCTTTTTACGCGCTCCCGACTACAATTACTTCCCCGGCTCCGATGATATCTACGTCTCCCCGTCTCAGATCCGGCGGTTCAACCTCCGGACCGGCGACACCGTGGCCGGGCAGATCCGCCCGCCCAAGGAGAGCGAGCGATACTTCGCGCTGCTCAAGGTCGAGCAGGTGAACTTCGAGGACCCCGACTCCACGCGAACGAAGGTGCTCTTCGACAACCTTACCCCGCTGTACCCCGAGCAGAAGTTCAACCTCGAATACAACCCCAAGAACTACTGCACCCGGATCGTGGATCTGCTCTGCCCCCAGGGCAAGGGCCAGCGCTCCCTGATCGTGGCCGCGCCCCGGACGGGCAAGACCATGATGCTCCAGGATCTCGCCCACGCGATCACCGGGAACCACAAGGAGGTCTACCTCATGGTGCTGCTCATCGACGAGCGGCCCGAGGAGGTGACCGACATGGAGCGCAGCGTCGAGGGCGAGGTGATCAGCTCCACCTTCGACGAGCCGGCCCAGCGCCACGTACAGGTGGCCGAGATGGTCATCGAGAAGGCCAAGCGCCTCGTCGAGCACCAGCGGGACGTGGTGATCCTCCTGGACTCGATCACCCGCCTCGCCCGGGCCTACAACACCGTGGTACCCCCGTCGGGCAAGATCCTCTCCGGTGGCGTGGACTCCAACGCGCTGCACAAGCCGAAGCGCTTCTTCGGCGCGGCCCGGAACATCGAGGACGGCGGCAGCCTCACGATCATCGCAACTGCGCTTATCGACACGGGCTCCCGTATGGACGAGGTGATCTTCGAGGAGTTCAAGGGCACCGGCAACTGCGAGATGCACCTGGACCGCAAGCTCATGGAGAAGCGGATCTTCCCATGCCTTGACATCAACAAGAGCGGAACCCGGAAGGAGGAACTCCTCCAGTCTCCGGCCACCCTGAACCGGGTGTGGATCCTGCGGCAGCTGCTGCATCCGCTCAACGTGATCGATTCCATGGAGTTCCTGCTCGACCGCCTGTCCAAGTATGACCACAACCAGGAATTCCTCGACTCGATGAATCAGTAGGTTCCAGGAGCGATACCATGAGAAACAAGATCCATCCCAAGTACGAGTCCACGACGGCGAAGTGTGCCTGCGGGGCCACCTTCGAGACCCGGTCCACCAAGAACGAGGTCTCGGTCGAGATCTGTTCCCAATGCCATCCCTTCTACACCGGTAAGCAGAAGCTCATCGATTCCGAGGGGCGCGTGGAGCGGTTCAACAGGAAGTGGGGCCGCGCGACCCAGAAGTAGGCGGTTCCCCTCACCCATGTCGGATAAATCACCCCAGAGGATCCCCGTCGGGGGCCAGGCCGTCATCGAAGGCGTGATGATGCGGTCCCCTCACTCGTTCTCGGTAGCGGTGCGCCGCGCGGACGGCCGTATCGTCGTGAGGGAGTCCCGCTGGGTCTCTCTCTCTCAGCGGTACAGCTTCTTCAAGTGGCCCCTCTTTCGTGGCTCTGTGGTCTTGCTCGAATCCCTCCACAACGGGATCTCCGCCCTTACCTGGTCTGCGAACATAGCGGAGCAGGGCGAGAAGATGAAGGCGGCCGCTGTGGGAGGGGCCTCTGGCCCCGATTCCCCTGTGGGAGGGGCGTCCCGCCCCGATTCCCCTGTGGGAGGGGCCTCTGGCCCCGATTCCCCTGCAGCTGAAAAACCCGAAGGCCTCCCCGCACCAGCCCTCTGGGCCACAATCGGCCTAGCGGCGGTCATGGCCGTCGGGTTGTTTGCGCTGTTGCCCCATCTCCTGACGTGGCTCATCGGTCTGGCGACCGGCTCCGAGAGCCTCCAGGGAGGGCAGAGCCTCGGGTTCCACCTGGTGGACGGCGCGGTGAAGATGGTGATCCTCGTGGGCTATATGGCCGCGATCTCCCTGCTGCCCGACGTGAAGCGCCTCTTCCAGTACCACGGAGCGGAGCATCGATCGATCCACGCGTACGAGAACGACAAAGACCTCACGGTGGAGAACGCCCAGACATTCTCCCGGATCCACGAGCGCTGCGGGACCGCGTTCCTGCTCCTGGTCCTGCTGGTCGCTGTCCTGATCTTCTCGGTGGTCTTCCCCTTCGTGCCGGCGCCGACGGAGTCCGCGCTCCTCAACCACGTGATCTTCGTCGGGCTCAAGATCCCCCTGCTCTTCCCCATCGGGGGGGTAGCGTACGAGGTGCTCCGTCTCGGCGGGAAGTATCCCAGGAACCCGGTGCTCAGGGTCCTGATCGGTCCGGGGCTGGCCCTCCAGCGGATCACCACTCGCGTGCCCGACGAGGGCCAGGTCGAGGTAGCGATCATTTCGATCTTGAAGACCCTCTGGCGGGAGCGGGTCGGCGGCGAACTCCCCGGGGACGAGCGGGACTACGCGTCCCTCGACGAGTTCCGCAAGAGCCTGGAGGAACCCGATGTTCAACAAGCTGGATGAGGTCGTCGAGAAGTTCGAGTCGCTGACGATGGAGCTCACGCAACCCGAGATTGCTACCAACCCACCGGTCTTCGCCAAGATCGCCAAGGAGCGCTCGGATCTCGAGCCCGTGGTTGAGACCTACCGTTCATACAAGGACGTGCTTGCTGAGATCGCCGACAACGAGCTTCTCCAGGACGACAAAGACCCCGACATTCGGGAGATGGCCTCGGAGGAGCTGACCGGCCTCCGTGAGCAGCGGCAGAAGCTGGAGGAAGCCCTCAAGGTCCTCCTCCTGCCAAAAGATCCTCGGGACGACAAGAACATCATCCTCGAGATCCGGGCCGGGACCGGCGGCGAGGAGGCGGCGCTCTTCGCCGCTGACCTCTTCCGGATGTACTCCCGCTACGCGGAGAAGGTGCGCTGGAAGGTGGAGATCATGAGCTCCAACGAGACCGGGCTCGGCGGGTACAAGGAGATCCAGCTCCTGATCTCCGGGACCCAGGTCTACAGCCACCTCAAGTACGAATCCGGTGTCCACCGGGTCCAGCGGGTTCCCGAGACCGAGACCCAGGGCCGGATCCATACGTCTGCGGTCACCGTAGCGGTCCTCCCGGAGGCCGAAGAGGTGGACGTGGAGATAAACGACGGTGACCTCCGCATTGATCTCTACCGGGCCTCCGGCGCGGGGGGACAGCACGTGAACGTCACCGACTCCGCTGTCCGGATCACCCACGTCCCCAGCGGAGTCGTGGTGTCCTGCCAGGACGAGCGCTCCCAGTACAAGAACAAGGCCAAGGCCATGAAGATCCTGCGCTCACGCATCCTCGAGGCCCGCGTCGAGGAGCAGCAGCAGGAGATGGCCTCGGATCGCCGAGCCCAGGTAGGCTCCGGGGACCGGAGCGAGCGGATCCGAACCTACAACTACCCTCAGAACCGGCTCACGGACCATCGAGTGAGTCTCACCCTGTACAAGCTCGAGTTGATCATGGAGGGGGAGCTGGACTACGTTCTGGAGCCTGTCCACACATGGTTCCAGGCCGAGGCACTCAAGGGCAGCAAGGACGACGGATAGCCGACGTCCCGTCGCCCGATACTGCCGCCCCTCCCACCCGGCATCGGTGGAGCGAGCCTAGACCAATGCGTCCAGCCCGGATACGAAGATGTCCTCGTCCACGTCGTCCACGATCTCCACCCGGCCGGGGCGGATGGGGATCACGAGGCGGATCCGGTCGCTCACGCGTTTTTTGTCAAGACGAACCCGGTCGAGGAACGCGTCCGGCGCAGGCGCGGGGTAGGTTGTGGGCAGACCCAGGTGGGTGAGGGCGGCGCGGATCTGCCCCTCGAGGCTGGGCTCGGTTCGGCCCAACGCGCGGCCGATACGGGCCGCGGCGAGGAGGCCCAGGCCGACGGCCCGGCCGTGGTTGAGCGCGGGATCCAAGGTCTCCAATGCGTGGGCCGTAGTGTGGCCGAGGTTGAGCACCTGGCGGAGTCCCTGCTCCCTCGGGTCTTCGCTCACCACCGCGGCCTTGACCCGGGCGCACCGGCGGATCAACTCCGCGGCGCCCTCTTCTCGCCATGTCTGCATGGATTCTTCTGCGAGTTTACTAAAAAGATCCTCGTCGCCGATCAGCGCGGTCTTCAGGGCCTCGGAGAATGCATCGGTGAAGGCAGACTCGGGCAGGCTGTCCAGGACGTCGGGGTCGGCCAGCACACCCCGGGGGCCGTGGAAGGTCCCTACGAGGTTCCGGGCCCGGCGGTGGTCCACCGCGGTCTTCCCGCCGATCGCGGCGTCGATCATCGCCAGCAGGGTCGTGGGGATGAGCACCGTGCGGAGGCCTCGCATGTAGATCGACGCAGCGAAGCCCCCCAGGTCCAGGGTAGCGCCGCCGCCCACCACGAGGACCGCGTGGTCCCGGGCCGCCCCCGCGGCGGCGAGGCCGTCCAGCACCCGCCCAGCGCCGTCCCATGATTTATCGTCCGGGGTGACGAGGTGGATCCGGGGGATCTTGCCTGCGTCGGTGATGGATGCGGTGAGGGTCGGGCCCACGTGTTGCCAGGGCGCCCGGTCCGCAATGACGTGGATCTTGTCCACTCCCTCGAGCCAGGCGGTGTACACTCCGGCGTCCGAGAGGAGGCCGCGGCGGATGATGATGGGGCAGGGCACCGCGCCGGGGATCCGCACGGTCAGCGGGTCCAGGCCCAGGAGACGGGCCAGCTCGTCCGCTGCCCCGTCCGCGGTGAGGTCGCCGGTGTCCAGCTGTAACGTGAAGCCGTCATAGACCGGAGCGCGAGCTTCCAGGATCTGGCGGATCTTCCCCTCCAGGTCCTCCGCACCTTCCAGGAGCGGTCTGGCGTCGGGGCCGAGCCGCGTTGCGAGAATCTCCGGCCGGGCGTGGAGACAGATCACCGTCCCCCCCTGGGCCACGGCTGATCGTGCGGGCTCCTTGAGCAGCGCACCACCGCCCGTGGCGACCACCAGACCCCGGGGCCGGGAGAGCTCTTGGATGATTGCACCCTCCAGGGTGCGGAACGCATCCCATCCCTCCTCCCGGATCAGCTCCGGCACCGCTCGGTGTGCCCGGCGTGCGATCTCGTCGTCGGTGTCCAGGAAGCTCCGCCCCAGGAGGCGGGCCAGCGCTCGACCGGCTGCGGACTTGCCCGTCCCCATCATGCCGGTGAGGACTATGTTAGGGAGGGGAGCGCTCACGAACTACGCTCCAATGCGGCGAGGACCATCTTCATCGTGTCCCCTCCCGTGCGCTCCAGGAGCGCGTCCGCCAGGACCAGCGCCACCACGGCCTCCGCCACAACCCCGCCTGCGGGTACCGCGCAGATGTCCGTCCGGAGCGGGTCCGTGGTGGCCTCCTCGCCGGTCTCGAGGTCAACGGAGGGGAGGCCCTCGCCCAGGGTCGGGATCGGCTTGAAGTGGAGCCGGAGCACCAGGGGCATGCCGTTGGTCATTCCTCCTTCCAGTCCCCCGGCGCGGTTGGTGCGACGCAGGGTCCCCCGGGACCCGCGGAAGATGCCGTCGTGCAGCCGGGAGCCGAGCTCGGCGGCGCCCTCCACCCCAGCGCCGACCTCTACGGCCTTGACGCTGGGGACGCTCATGGCCGCCTGGGCCAGTCGTCCGTCCAGGCGCCGGTCCCAGTGGACGTGGCTGCCCAGGCCCGCCGGGAGGGGCGCGGCTATGACCTCCGCGACTCCGCCCAGGCTGTCCCCTGCCGCCCGCGCTGCTTCGATCTCGCGGATCATCTCCGCCGTAGCCACGGGGTCGTCGCAGCGAACCTCCGAGGCCTCGGCCGCGTCTGCGATGGACAGGATCTCCGCAGGGCTGGTCAGGTCCTCCCCCGCGGCGCTTTTCGAGGCCGCCGCCCCGATCCGTCGAACCCGGGAGATTATGTGGATCCCCGCCTCGGTGAGGAGCCGCCTGGCCGCAGCGCCGAGGGCTGTGCGCATGGCTGTTTCCCGCGCGCTGGCCCGCTCCCAGATCGGGCGCACATCGTCCAGGCCGTACTTCATGGCTCCGGCCAGATCCGCGTGGCCCGGTCGGGGGATCCGTATCGGCGGCAGCTGATCCGGGGTTTCCGTCTCCCCCGGGTTGCGCAGCCTTATCCCCAGGGGCGCGCCGGTGGTTCGGCCCTGGTGGAGTCCTCCCCATATTTCGGCGTTGTCCGCTCGTCCCTGTCGGTCGCTCCGTCCGAAGCCCCGCTGTCGTCGGCCCAGGTCGCGATCCAGATCTTCCGGCGTCAGAGGGAGTCCGGCGGGCAGGCCCTCGAGGATGCCCAGGAGCCCGGGCCCGTGGGAATCTCCTGCGGTGTAGTATCGTAGTGTCATGACTTGCTCCTCCTCTCCCGATACAATTATGAATGCAAGTGTCTTGATTCTCTAACCCTTATTGACAGATCATCTGATGTAGAGTCCGAAATGACCCAGGGAGTCCAAAAATGCGCCTTCGAATGTCCGTCATCGCTGCCCTCCTGATCCTCGGAACAGGCTGCGTGGAGAGATACAGCTTCGAGCACGTCAGCGAAGATGCCTCGAACCCCGACATGGTTGAGATCATTGGTGGCGACGTCTCCTTGGACGCCGCGGACATCTCCGGCGACGGAGTGTTCCCCGATGCGTGCCAGCCGGCCTGCGAAGGAAGAGTCTGCGGTCCGGACAGCTGCGGCGGCGTTTGCGGGGACTGCGGCGAGGGCTACTCCTGCACCCCGAAGGGTGATGGCTGCGAAGAGGACTGCGATGCCCTCTGTGTTGGCCTTGACTGCGGCACAGCGGGCCTGGACGACGAATGCAACTGTGGTGACTGCGACGACGACAACACCTGCACCGACGACTACTGCGGCGCAGGCACCTGCGTCTACAACCCCCTGGACATCCCCTGCGACGACGGCGACCCCTGCACCATCGGGGACCAATGCCAGGAGGGCGCCTGCGTGGCTACAGACAAGGACTGTGACGATCTGAACCCCTGCACGGACGACGCCTGTGACGAGGCGGGGAGCTGCGCCTACACGAACAACACAATGGAATGCAACGACGAAGATCCATGCACCGAACCCGACATCTGTTCAGAGGGGGAATGTCTGGGGTTCCCAAAGGACTGTGAAGACGAGAACCCCTGCACCAAGGACTCCTGCAGCGACGCCGGGGTCTGCGATCACGACCCGGTGGCCATGAACGGCGAGCCCTGCTACGACGGCAACCCCTGCACCGACGACACGTGCTCGGGGGGGGGCTGCGTCGGAACCTTGAAGCCCCTCGAAGATCTCGAGGAGCTGGACTGCCTCTGCGCAGAAGACCTCGACTGCGAGGACCTCGAGGACGGTGACATCTGTAACGGCACCCTCGTCTGCACGAAGGTGCAGCCCGAGGACCCCGAGGGGGTCTGCGTCGTAGACGCAGCGACGATCCTCTCCTGCGAGGACGACACCGATTGCACCGTGGACGACTGCGACCCGCTGAGCGGGTGCACGTTCACGCCCGACGACGATTTCTGCGATGACGATAACCTGTGCACAGCGGACGCTTGTGATCCCGAGGATGACTGTCAGCACGACTTCAGCGCGGATCCCACGCCCTGCGACGACTTGAACCCCTGCACCGACGACGCGTGCGTCGAGGAGATCGGCTGCCAGAACGCCTTCAACACCCTGCCTTGCGACGACCTGGATGTGTGCACAGAGGGTGACGCGTGTGCGGAAGGCGTCTGTGTCGGCCTCGGCGAGAAGGACTGCGTCGACGACGACCTCTGCACGGACGATCTCTGCGACGCCGTGGAGGGGTGTCAGAACCCCTTCAATACCGTGCCTTGCGATGACGAGGACGTATGCACCGAGAACGACGTCTGCGCGGAGGGCACCTGCGCAGGTCCCGACGCGAAGGATTGTGACGATCCGGTCGCGTGCACCGTGGACACCTGTGATCCGCTGAGCGGGTGCTCCCACGTCACGGATGATGATCTCTGCGCCGATCAGGGTGAATGCCAGGATGGTGTCTGTGACCTGACCCAGGGATGCAGCCTCTTGGACGTGGACGACTACACCCCCTGCTCCGAGGGCATCTGTCTGGGCGGTACCTGCGAGCCGATTCCGTGCTCCGAGGTCCCGATCTCCTGCGGCGACGAGGTGAGCGGTGATACCTCCCAGCCTCCGGACGGGGGCCCGGCGATGAGCCTCATCGACGACTACCCCTGCACGCCGGGGTCGGGCTGGAACGAGACTGGACCCGAGCTGGCCTACCGGCTCATTCCCGTCGTAGACGGTGCCATGTCCGTGGTCCTGACCCCCGGTGGAGGTAGTGATCTGGACCTCTTCGTCCTCGAAGACGGATGCGGGGCGCAGGATTGTACCCTCAAGTCCTCGCCGCCCTACTGGTACGGGGATGATACGGTGACCTTTGACGGCGCGGCAGGGACGACCTACTACATCGTCGTAGACGGCGCGGACGTGGACGCGGGGACCTTCTCCCTGACCCTGGCCTGTGAGCCCGTGGCGGGCCTCACCTGTGCGGAGGTCAAGGCCTGTGTCGGGGGCTGTGGTCCCGACAACCAGGGCTGCGTCGAAGAATGCGGGGGTGCGGGATCCGTCGAGGGGATGCAGCTGTTCGGCGCCTTTATTCAGTGCATCGAGGGCGTGTGCGGTACGCCCCCTCAGGCGGGCTGCCCTCCTGGGGCAGAGGCGGACGAATGCTTGGATGAGGCCACCGCGTGCGAGACGGGCTGTGCTCCGTCGTGCGTCGGCAAGGACTGCGGGGACGATGGCTGTGGGGGCTCCTGTGGGGAGTGCTCCGACGGCTGGTCCTGTAACGACGCAGGCCTCTGCACCGTGCCCGGGGCCCAGGGGGTCACCTGGGTGGCCATCCCCGGCGGCGCCTACTGGATGGGCTGCTCCCCTGGCGACAACACCTGCGGCGACACAGAGAAGGAGCCCCATGAGGTCACGATGCCTCCCTTCGACATTACGGCGACAGAGATCACCCAGGCCCAGTATCTCGGTGCGATGGACGTGAATCCGTCCGATAACTCCGACTGTGACAACTGCCCGGCAGAGAACATGCTATGGGGCGCGGCGCTCAACGCGTGCGTAGCGCTGGGCGGCCGCCTGCCTTCGGAGGCCGAGTGGGAATACGCGGCCCGCAGCGGTGTGACCACCCCGTTCCTGAGCGGCACCACCAGCGACGGCTTGGACGCCTACGCCTGGACAGCGTTCAACGCGTCGAGCACCCACCCTGTGGCGGACCTGACCCCCAACGGTTTCGGCCTCTACGACGTGACGGGCAACGTCCTCGAGTGGGTCCACGAATGCTCCCACGAGAACTACGACGGCGCGCCCATCGACGGCAGCGTCTTTGCAGGCGGCGACTGCGGTTTTCGTACGATCCGCGGGGGCTCCTACGAGGACGGAAACTACCAGAATCGGCTCTCCTACAAGGGGAACCCGGCCACCAACATCGCCCTGCCCAAGATAGGCGTCCGCTGCGCGCGGGACCAATGCATCCCCGACTGCGACGGCGTGGAATGCGGGGACGACGGCTGCGGCGGCACCTGCGGGATTTGCGCCGGGGTGCAGGACCTCTGCACCGGCGGCGTCTGCGTCTGCCAACCCCTGTGTGACGGGATGGAGTGCGGGGACGACGGCTGTGGGGGCTCCTGCGGGGATTGCACCGGGTTCCAGGAGGGCTGCGTGGACGGCGCGTGCGAGTGCATCCCTGCGTGCGACGGGCGGGCCTGCGCGGCCGACGGCTGCGGCGGTGATTGTGGGACCTGCGGAGACGGGAGCGCCTGCGACGACAACTACGGGCTCTGTGTCCCCGAGGGCGAGGTCCTCCTGCCCGGGGACTCCTTCACGATGGGCGCAAGCGGAGACGACGGCTGCCCGGGTCTGCACAACATCCCCCAGCACGAGGTCGTCATCAGTCGCCCCATGGTCGTGATGGACCACGAGATCACCATCAGCGAGTGGATCTTCGCGTCCGCGCAAGGGGCCCCCGCCGGGGATCTGACCTGCACCGCTGCGGACTGCCCCCTCGCCATGGTCAACTGGTATGAGCTCCTCCATCTCGCCAATCTCATGTCCCAGGCCAATGGTTTCGAGACGTGCTACACCCTCACCGACTGCTCCACGGACTTCGGCGACGGCTGCCCGGGCGCGGCGAGTTGTTTCGGTGAAGACAACACCTACACATGCACCGGCGTGGAGTTTTCAGGGCTCGACTGCAGCGGCTACCGACTCCCGACCGAGGCGGAGTGGGAGTACCTGGCTCGGGCTGGTACAGGGAAGGCCTTCGGCTACCCCGATGGCGGCACCGACAAGGGCGACTCCTGCGGGCCATGCTCCGCGGAGGCGATCCTCGAGGAGTACGCTGTGTACTGCAACAACTCCGCCGGCGTAGCCCAGTCGATCCGGTCCGAGGCAGCGAATGTCTGGGGTCTCTACGATATGGCCGGAAACGTAGAGGAGCTCGTCTGGGATGAGTGGGCCGTCGACTACTATGCGCAACTCCAGGGCGAGGACCCCCTGGGCCCCGACGCAGGCGCGGTCAGCCGGGCGACCCGCGGGGGTACATTCGACGACGCCCCCGCACAGCTCTCGGCCTACGTGCGCTCGGTCGCCGGTGCAACCGCGCGCAGAGCGCGGCGCACGCCTGGTCCGCTCCGTGACCACCGCGTGCCTCGGCTACTGCGACGGGGTGGAGTGCGGTGACGACGGTTGCGGAGGGTCCTGCGGAGACTGCGGAGGGGCGCCGGCCCTCTGCCACGAGGATGCGTGCATGCCCGCGGACATGGTCTGGGTGCCCCCGGGGGACTTCGGCATGGGCTGCGCCGAGGCTGACGCCGAGTGTGAGGGCGACGAAGACCCCTTCCACGAGGTCACGTTGGACGGCTTTGGCCTCGACGAGACCGAGGTGTCGGTGCTGGACTACACGGGCTGCTTCGACGACGAGGGAACCTGCGGGACCCCCGGGACCGACAGCGGGTGCCTCTGGGCGACGGGCTGGGGAGTGAATAACAACCCGATCAACTGTGTGACCTGGCAGCAGGCTGCGGATTACTGCGCCTGGGACGGGAAACGCCTCTGCACCGAGGCCGAGTGGGAGAAAGGCGCCCGCGGGACCGACGGGTGGATCTACCCCTGGGGAACCGAGGACCCCACCTGCAGCATCGCCGTGATCTATGGCTGTGTGGGGTCGACCCAGGACGTCGGGACCCACCCCCTCGGCGTCAGTCCCTACGGTGCACAGGACATGCTGGGCAACGTCTGGGAGTGGACAGCGGACTGGTACGCGGGGGACTACTACTGCAACGGCGACGACGCCGCCTGCACCGACCTCTGCGATGACTGCTTCGAGCAGCATCCCTTCGCCGAACCCTGGACCGGCCCCGAGGGGCCGACGTCAGGTACCCTCCGGGCCACCCGCGGTGCAGCATATTCGCACATCGACGTACCCGGCGGCCTGGCCCTTAACACCCGGACCTCCCGGCGCCTGGGGCGGGACCCCGCCCTGACCTATCCGACCGTGGGTTTCCGTTGTTGCTGGACGCCTTAGACGAGGGCTTGAGTGAGTTACCAGACCGCGTCTACCTCTTGGATATCGCCGAGCAATTCGGCGAGGCGTTTCTTCAGCTGAGTCTCGATCTGACGGATCCGTTCCCGGGAGACGCCGTAGCGGTCGCCGATGTCCTGGAGGGTATCCGGGGTGTCCGAGAGGAGACGGGACTGGAGGATGTCCTGCTCCTTGTCCGAGAGTTCGTTCACCACTTCAGCGAGGCGCTCTGAGACCTTCTGAAGGATCTCCTCTCGGGCCAGGGACTCCTCCTGGGTGATGTCCGGATCCGCGAGCATGTCCACGTAGCGCTGCTTCCCCTCGCCCCCGACGTCGGCGTCGAGTGAATAATCCCGCTGTGCGAGGTGCATCTCCGCCTCGACCCGGCGCTTCCGCGCTGCCGCGGGGAGCAGGACCACCTCGCCGTTCCCCACCGCGCCGGTGCCCTCATCCGAGATGGACTCGTTCACGGAGTCGTACTCCGCCCCCTCCTTGTTGGACTGCGTCCGGAAGAAGAGCTTCCGCTG
>CAZNWW010000025.1:0-1247 GCA_964576155.1 uncultured Myxococcales bacterium
AAACGCGGCGAATACGCCCAGGAGGATGCCTGTGTGTTGAAGGCCCGCGTAGGCGGGAATGGAAGTGATCATCGCGCCGACGCCGAGGCTGAGGAGTACGTAGGCCCCACCGATAGCCTCGAGGATCACGAGGATGAGCCCCATGGCCAACCAGAAGTGGCCGTAGGTGGGGTTGAATAGCTCCAGCATCGGGTCCCTCCAGGGGAGAGCCGTCAAAGCTCCAGCGAGAGGCCCTCCCGAGCCATGAGAGTCTCCGGGAAGCTCTCCAGGGCCGCTGCGTGAATCCCGTCAAGCTTATCATCGTCGTAGTCAGGATTGTGGTGGAACAACACCAGCCGTTCGACGCCGGCGCGCTTGCTGATGTCCACAGCGTGCCCCCAGTGGGAGTGCCCCCAACCCTTGTGGTTCGAGTAGTCCTCCGGGGTGAACATGGTGTCGATACTCAAGAGGTTGGCGTCACGGCAGAAATCCACCATTGCGTCGGCAAAATCATCGTTGTGTTCGTGGTCAGTCAGGTGGACGAAGACACGCCCGCCGTACTCGAACCGCATGCCCATTGCGCCGTTGGGATGATGGAGGGGGATGGTGTGGACACGCAATTCTCCGAATCGCAGGATCTCCTCCCCGGGATGGATCTCATTGAACACGAAGGCCGCGGGGAGACCGTGCAGGTTGACCGGGAAGTTCGGCTCCTGCATCTGGCCCTCCAGCACCGTCACCAGGCTCCCCTCCGCTTTGTGACCGGAGTACATCTCGATGGACACATCCTTGCTGTAGAGCGGCCGGAAGAAAGGGAAGCCCTGGATGTGGTCCCAATGGAGATGGCTGAAGATCATGCGCAGCGTGAGGGGAGGCACCAACGACGCTCCGAGGGCCCGGATCCCGGTCCCGGCGTCGATAATGACGTGCTCGTCTCCAGCCCGTACCTCGACACAGGAGGTATTCCCCCCATAACGTAAGGTGGTTGGTCCGGAAACAGGGATGCTCCCGCGGACGCCCCAGAAGCGGACGGAGAAGTCGCCCATCGTTGTGGTTCCTTTCGCCAGTCAATCGCTACATCCCGTGAAGTATAGTGGCTTGACGGGCTGGTTCAAGGAGAATCTCCCTTGCGGCCATCACCTTGACACCACTCGTCGTGCGGGCTTAGTATGAGGCGATCTAAGACTCGATACAGGGAGCGCACCTATGGGTCTCGGTGGGGAGCGGCTGGCGCGAGTGGGGCATCTGGGCTTCGGCCTGGAGACCGG
>CAZNWW010000025.1:1257-5484 GCA_964576155.1 uncultured Myxococcales bacterium
CGCGGTTCCAGTTCTTCCATATCGCCCGGCAATTAAAATCGGAGTTCTTCACCGGTGAAGTGCGCGCCCGGGCGAAGAACGAGGCCATCACCGTGCGGTTCTCAGAGGGCGAGCCGGTGGACGCGCTCTCGGACTCGATGAAGTTCTCCTTCCCCGCCTTCCTGCTCGGACGCAAGCTCCTGGACAGGGAAGAGACCGCCCGCCTCCTCGAGAAGAGCTCCCGCCTGGGGATGAAGTTGGAGGAGACCCTCGTCGAGGGGAAGGTGTACAGCGAGAAGCAGGTGCGACGGCGCAAGGCTGATCTCTCTCGCCGCCTCTTCCAGACAATCTTCGATGCCGAAGGCTTCGTCTGGACACGCGTCGAGGCGGAGATCCACGAGGCCGTCGACAAGCCCTTCCGGCTTGATCCGTATGAAGCCCTCTTCATGAGCGTCTTCCGCGCAGAAGAGACGGACAGCATGGCGATGTTCTTCTCGGACCGCTGGGAGACTCCGGTCCACAAGACCGGCGATCTCTATCGACACATGATCCAGTTCCGCTCCGTCTTCTTCGACGAAGAGGTCCTGGAGACCCTCCTCGCCGGAGAGGCTCTCGTGAGCGAGATACTCAGCCGGGCCAACGATCAGCAGGCGGCGCTGCGACAGTGCTTCGCGCTCTGTTACACCGGAATGCTCGCGTTCTCGGAGCAAGTCTCCGAGGCCCTCTACGGCGATCAGGCACCTCCGCCGCCGGGGGTTCCAGGCGCGGTGGAATCCGAATCCGGTCGTACAGTGATGCTCATGCCCGAGGAGCATGCCGAGGCCATACAGGGCAAGCGCAGGCAGACCCAGTTCATAGGTACGCGGCCGGACCTGGACCGGGAGGCGCGGCAGGCCGAGGCGGAGTCTGCGGAGCCGGAGGTACTCGAAATAATCGCGGAGCCGGAGGCCCCGCCCGAGGAGAAACCGTCGGGTGAGTACAAGTTCCCCAGCGCAGTCTGGGGGGGCGGCTCCCCTCTGGAGGACGATCCCAGGGAGCCATCTCCCCCACCCCCCCAGGATAAGCCCGAGCCACCGAAAGCCCCACCCCCCAAAGCGAAGTAGGGAACCTGAGCCCAAGCCTGTGCCCGCTGTGGGAGGCCCGTCTCGGGCCGAATCGGGGCGGGACGCCCCTCCCACAGAAGAACCCGAGCCCGGGAAGGAGACCGTCTTCGGCGCACCCGGTGTCGCAGCGCTGCAGCCGCCTCAGCCCTCCGCGAGCCAACCGCCGATTACTCCGCCGACCCAGCCGACGAAGAAGCGCAAACGCCAAGGCCCCGAGACCGTGGACGATGTATTGCAGCTGGCGTTGCAGGAGGCGGAGGAGGCCATAGAACACCTGGATCCAAAGGAGGCTGCGAAGCTCACCCACTCAGGCCGACACTTCGGCGGCGCGTCCACCATGGACTTCAAGGATCTCATGGTGCGCAAGAAGACCGGAGATACGGGGAAGATCCGGACCAAGGTTTCGACGGGGCCCATCACCGAGCCCCCACCCGACGACGAGGATCGGGCTCCACTCACGGCCGAAGCCCCTGCGGCTCCCGCCCACGATCCGCAGCCCTCGGCCATCAGCCCTCAAGCCTTCGTGGAACCGACACCCGAGGACGCGATCCCGGCTGCCTTTGACACCCCGAAGGCCCCGATGTCCACCGTGGGTGTCCCCAGGTTCCTGGACGATGATTCCGCGCCGGGTGCGCCGAAAGCCCCCAAGGCGTTGGAGGCGCTCCCACCGGTGCCCCCCCGGGGGTTGCCCCAGCCCAATACCGACGACCACATCGAGGAGCTCCTGGCGAAAGAGTATTCTGAGATGCGCTCCAAGGGCTTCTACGGTGTGTTGGACGTGAGCCCGACCTCCCAGTTCTCAGAGATGAAGTACGCACACGCAAGGCTCAAGCTGAGGTATGGGTCCGACAACTACCGGAGCTACGTCCTCAGCGATCGCGCGAAGGAGATCCTCGGGCTCATCAACGCCGCGGTAGATCGTGCGAAGGGTCTGCTGGCGAGTCGCGCAGAGCGCCGCATCTACGACGAGCGAAACGACATCGAATATCCTACGGATCCCGAGGAGTTCTACTCGAAGCTCTTCGATGCTTACGACTTCTTCCAGCAGGCCAGCCGACGTATGAAGATGACCCACTGGGTCGAGGCCTACAATCTGCTGGACCGCGCGGCGGACCTCAACCCGGATGAGTCGGAGTACTACGCTTATCGTGCGTGGTCCCTGTACCAGGGTTTCCGCTCGGGTCAGATCCGTGACGATTTTGCGCCGAACAAGGCGCGGCAGCTCCTGGAGAAGGCCATCCAGCGTCGGGATCGCTGCGAACGGGCGCTGTACTACCGCGCTTGTCTGGAGCGTGACCTCGGAAACATCGACGACGCGGCGACCTTCTACGCCCGACTCTTGCGGATCAACCCGGACCACCCCACTGCGCGAGACGAGCTCAAGGAGATCACCCGACCCGGCGGCAGGAGACAAGGGGGAACCCCGTCCAAGAAGAGCCTCTGGGCGAAGCTCAAGGCGCTGTTCGGCGGATCGAGCTGAGCAGGGGCAGCGCAACCCTCCAATCACCAGGCGTGCCACGAGGACAGGTAAGCAGCGCGGCGTACCCCTCACGGCCCGTGGACCAGAACATCGCATAGACCCGGCTGCGGCCGTCGCGATCGTACTCCCCGAAGACCGCCCGCCCGCGCTTGGACAGGCGTCGGATCCTCTCCTCTCCGCAGGTCCCCTCGATGAGACTCCGAGCCAGGTAGAGTCGTTCGTGGACACGACGAATTCGGGTAGCAGCGTCGCTGCCTTCGTGACGGGTCAGGACGAGGCGACAGGCCCTGTCCCGATCGTCCTGAACACGAGATACGCTGAGGTGCTCCTCAACGCTCTCGGACCAGGAGGCCGGGATCTGAAGGTCCACACCGGAAGACGAGAGCCGAACCCGGCGGGTCGCCGGCTCCCCGGATGGGAGTCGGCATGGTCCGGCGGCGGCGGAGAGCTGGAGGAGGAGCGCTGCGAGGGACAGGAACGGTAGTGCCGGCATCAAGGAATGTCGGCGTTCCCGAGGATGTAGAACTCCACACGACGGTTCAGCTCACGGCCCTCTTCGGTGTCATTGTCCGCGATCGGCCGCTCCTCGCCGTACCCGATGGCGACCATCCGGGAAGGATCGACGCCCTGCTTGATGAGGTACATCCGCACGGACCTTGCGCGCTTGTCCGAGAGCTTCTTGTTGTACTTGTCAGAGCCCTTGGAGTCCGTGTGACCCTCGATTCTGACCCGAATCTCAGGCTTGTCCTTCATCGCAGTGCCGACCTCGTTGAGGATCTCGAAAGACTTGGACAGGATCTTGGCCTTGTTGAAGGCGAAGAAGATCTTCTGCTTCAGCTCGATCTTCTTGTCCTTGATGATGATGTTCTTGTACAGGTCCGGGCACCCGTCGTCGTCCTGGTCTCCGTCGAAGTCTTCCGGCTGGTTCGGGCACTTGTCCTTGGTGTCCGGGATCCCGTCGCCGTCGTTGTCGATCTCCGGGCAACCGTCCGTGTCCTCGAACTGATCGAAGTCCTCGGGCTGGTTCGGACATTTGTCCTTGGTGTCGGGGATGCCGTCGAGATCGTTGTCGGTGTCCTCGAAGCCGTCCTTGTCCTCAGGGATCAGCGGACATTTGTCCGAGGCATCAGCGATCCCATCGCCGTCCTTGTCAAACTCGGGGCAGCCGTCGGTGTCCTGATCCCCGTCACAGTCCTCAGGCTCCGTGGGGCATTTATCCAGGGAGTTGAGGATGCCGTCGCCGTCCTGGTCGCCCTCGCAGCCGGGCTTGAAGGTGCCGTCGGGATTAAAGGCCTCCTGCATCACCTTCTTCAACCACAGGCGGGCTCGCTCCAGGTGAGCCTTGGCGCGATAGCTGTCGCCCTGCATGGACTCCCAACGTGCGAAGTCAGCGTTGGCGCGTGTCATGGCGTAGGAGCGCGGCGCACAGATGTGCGCATGCTCGTCTATTGCGTTCAGCTTCTGGTAGATGGCCTCTGTCTCCGTGTTGACCCTGCTCCGGGTTACGCAGCCGCCGAGGAGACCGGCGACCACGACGAGGATGAGGACCGGCTTCATGCTCGTCCCCTTCATTGTGCGGCCCCCCTCGTCGGCTGGACGCACTTCTTCTCTATGAGCCGCTTGTGCTCTTCGCATCCTCCAGGGGATCACCTGCAAGGTCTGCGT
>CAZNWW010000025.1:5494-12757 GCA_964576155.1 uncultured Myxococcales bacterium
TGCTCTTCGATGAGCTTCACCGCCTCCTTGGCGAGCCGGGCTGCCTTCGACGCGAAGTTGTCCGCTGCATCGAATTCCGAGAAGCCTCGGAAGACCTTGGACTTATCGAGGTACTCCAGGGCGAGGAAGTAGTTGTACTGGGCCTTCGTGTCGTAGCGCGCTCCGGCCTGGAGGTCGTGTGCGCCAACGAGTTTGGCCTCGTACAGGGCGTCCTTGGCCCGACTGATGGAGGTCGCGGTCCGTGTGGGACCGCAGCTCACCGCAACGGTCACTAAGACCAGCAGGAGCGCGGGGATGGTAACTAAGCAATACTTCATGTCGCGTCCTTGCGATTCCTGACTTCGGTTGGCTCACGGGAATCCTTGCGTTTTTTTACCACTCCTCGGCGAGGAGTGTCAAGCCTTGCCACGGTGAGGTCTCAGGGGTAAACTGCCTGTCGAGGAGGTCTAGATGCGCAGCCTGGTCCTGATCGCCGCCGTGCTCTTTGTTGTCATCGTCCTGGTCATGCTTCGGGGACGCCGCGGCCCAAGCGCCCACGCCATGCTACGACGTGCCAGGACACCGGACGATCTCGATCCGGTGATCCGCAGCATCGCAGGTCTGCCCGCCGCTGCTCGATCCCTTCTCTTCCAGCGGGCGATCAATGATCTCTGGGCGGCGTACCGCCGGGATCTCGCGATCCGCCTGATCCACGCCTTCGGCGAGACCCACGACGGCGAGAAGATAGCGCAGTACTGGCTGAAGCAGGCCATGGAAGTGGAGCCTGCGCTGGCTCGAAAGGTCTTCGACAAGGACTTCCTCGAGGCGCATTATCGACCGACCGTCGCGAAGGAATGCGGTATGACCGGATCTTGAAGCAAGTGAGACGGCCGCCGTTGGCGGCCGCGGGGGAGTCGGGGCTGAAAGCCCCTCCCACAGTTCATCTATCCAGAAGGTCTCGGGCGAGTTCATTCCACTCGGGTGGGATCGGCGCCTCGAAGTTCACCGGGGCTCCACCGATTGGATGAGGGATCACGATCCGTCGGCAATGCAGGAGGATCCTGGAGCCGAGCCCGGGGCCGGGGCCGTACCGCAGATCTCCCACCACTGGACAGCCGAGGCCCTGGAGATGAACCCGGAGCTGGTGGCTGCGGCCGGTGAGCGGTTCCAGGGCGACGAGGCTGCGATCGTCGGCATGAGCCAGCAGCCGGTAACGGGTATGGGCTCGCTTCGCACCGGGCATCTCCTCCGGATGAGAGGTGACCCGATTAGCGCGCGGGTCCTTGCGCAGCCAGGTCTCCACCTCCCCCTCCGAGAGCCGAGGGCGTCCGTGTACGACGGCTGCGTACTCCTTCTCTACCCGACCAGCGCGGAAGGCCTCCGACAGACGCCCGGCGGCCTTGCTGGTGCGGGCGAGGATCAGGACGCCGGAGACCGGACGATCCAGCCGATGCACCGCCGCAACGAAGACCCCACCGGGCTTACTGTATCGGGCAACAATGTAGGCCCGTGCATGGTCAAGGATGCTCGGATCCCCTGTGGCGTCTCCTTGGACCAGGGCTCCTGCGGACTTGTCCACGACCAGGAGGTGGTTGTCTTCGTGCAGGACCTCGAAGGACGTCAAGCGGGGACCTCCATGTGGTCGACCTCAGTCGACGACGCGCCTGGGGAGGCGCTCGTTGATCCGGGTGGTGACCTCGTAGTTGATCGTCTCTGAGAGCTCCGCAAGTCGCTCTGCGCTCACGGCCCCCTCCGCGCCGGAGCCGAGGAGAACGACCTCCTGCCCGGGCTGCGCGTCTCGCACGTGGGTGACATCCACCATGGTCATGTTCATGCAGACGCGGCCGCGCACCGGTGCGGGGTCACCACCGACGAGCACCTCGGCGCGATTCCCCAGGCTCCGATCATAGCCGTCGTAGTACCCCACGGGCAGGACAGCGAGGCGCATCGGGTACGTGGTCCTGTAGCTGCGCCCGTAGCCGACGGACTCTCCGGTCCTGATCTCCTTGATCTGGGCGATGCGCGTCTTCCATGTCAGCGCCGGGCGGAGTTCGAGGGGGTTGAGGCCGTGCACCAGCGCGCTGACGTAGGTCTCCTTGGAGGGCCACATGCCGTAGAGCGAGATCCCCGGCCGGATCATGTCGAAGTGTGTCTCGGGCCACAGCATGGCCGCAGCGCTGTTGGAGAAGTGGAGGACCGGGATCGGCCCGGTGTCAGCGGAGAGATCGCGGACCACCTCGCTGAAGCGGGCCAACTGCCGGCGAGCGTAGGAGTGATCCGTGGTGTCCTCGATGTCCGCGTAGTGGCTCGTGAGGCCCTCGAGGGTTACGCCGGGGAGGTCTCTCACCAGGCGCGCGAGGTCTCGGGCGCTGGTGGGGCTCAAGCCTTGCCGATTGTTCCCGGTCTCGACCTTGATGTGTACCGGTACGGGGTCGGCGCCGGTGGCGCTCGCTGCCCCGTCCAGGGCGCGAACGACGTCCTCGCGGTAGACCACCACCCGGCAGCGGAGCCGCACAACGTCACCGGCCTCCTCCGGAGAGACGTAGCCCATGACGTAGATGGGGGCCTGAACACCGGCGCTGCGGAGACGATCGGCCTCATAGAGCGCGTTGACGCAGAGCCAGTCAGCGCCCGCGTCAAGAAAGACCACGGCCGCCTCCAGGATGCCGTGGCCGTAGGCGTTGGCCTTGACCACCGCGCCCAGGGAGCAGCCATCAGAGAGTAGGGAAAGGAACCTGCTCGCGTTATGCGCGAGGGCGCTGGCGCTCACCTCGACCCAGACGTTCTCCCGTGGAGGGTCAGGATCCCGGGACTGGTCGTGGCTCATCCGGGCATTCCGGCGCGGCGGCGAGACGAGGGTCGCCCCAGATCCTCACCGAGGATCTCCGTGAGGAGGAGACCCTCCACGAGGGCGCCTCGGGAGCGACGGCCGGCACGGACGCCCCTCTTCGCCGACCCTCTACGGCTCCTGCCGGCACGCTTCTGAAGGTCGAGGAGGGACAGGAGCCGCACCTCCCAGTCTCCCCCGGGGTCATTGACGTGGAGGCGAATGAGCGCGGGAAGGAGCTCCTCCTCTGCCACGGGGATCCTGCCGCCGGTCGGTACGGTGCCGGCCAACTCCAGGTGGCGGCGCATTTGAACGCGCCAGGGGTGCAAGGAGAATATCTCCAGAAGATTTCGACTATCAAGGGAGGGGATCCGCGTGCGGATGATCTTCCGAAGCAACGACACCGTGGCGTCGGCCATGGGTGCCGCAGGAACAGGGATCTGTTGCAGCCCGCCGAGGGAGAAAACCATCTCTGTGTTGCCGGTATCCCAGGCATCCGTGCCCGGTGAACCTGCCTCCATGTCGAAGAGGCGGATCCCTGCCTCGAGGACACGACGACGGACAGCGTACGGCATTCGGACCGCTCCGGCGTCACCCGCAACGGCGAGCTGGACCACGTCCCGATTCGGACGCTGGCGCTCGACGGCCTCCCGCAGATCCGCGAAGCCGGGGCCGAAGAGCGCCAACCCGAGCGCGTCGGAGAGGACGTCCCGGGACCACGTCACGGCGAGCTGCGGCGAGCGCTGGACGAACTCCTCGATGGTCGCAGCGTTGAACTCGCCTGAGCCCGACGCCTGGTCCACGGCGTCGTTGAACCGGCTGGAGAGGTCGTCGAGTTGCCTGAGGGCCGCTTCTGAGACCTCGTCCACCCAACCAAGAAGCTGGGGAGGATCCCGAAGGTTCACCCCACGGCTGCGCATCTGCGCACCCAGGGCTGTGTCCCACGCGGTCCCTTTGAAGACACCGTCGATGACCGCGGCAAGCCCCGTTGGGACGATGCGGCTCAGGGAGGGTGTCGGCGGCGGAGCCACAGGGGATGGAGATGCCGCCACGGGCGATGGACGCCTCGGGACACCTCCCCGCTGGGCGGGATGGGGGGGGGCCGGACTCTTCTGCCCCTGGTCCTTCTGCCCCTGATCTTTCTGCCCCTGATCTTTCTGCCCCTGATCTTTCCGCCCCTGATCTTTCTGCCGCTTCTTCTTGATCCGCCCCGTGACGATCATGATCGCGACCCAGATGATGATCGGGAGGATCTCCTTGAAGAAGCTCTCGCTCAACGGTGCACCCCCTTCCCGGGAGTCGCAGGGCGCGGCGAATGCGCGCCTCGTCGACGCCCCAGCACGAGGGTCCACATCAGGCGCCTGCGGAGGCTCTGGCGGTTGCGGAACATGTCCCGCAACCGCCTCAGGTCGTCACGTGCCATGGCCTACCCGATCTCCGGATCATCGTCGTCCAGCTTGGACAGAGAGTCCCGCATGGACGTGTCAGCCAGGACGTTCTTGTAGTTGACGTAGTCCATCACACCGAGGTTGCCCTTGCGGAAGGCTTCGGCGATAGCCAGGGGCACCTGGGCCTGGGCCTCCACGACCTTGGCGTTCGCCTCCTGGACCCTGGCCTTCATCTCCTGCTCCTCGGCGACGGCCATGGCGCGCCGACTCTCGGCCTTGGCCTGGGCGATCTGCTTGTCAGCCTCGGCCTGCTCGGTCTGCAGCTTCGCGCCGATGTTCGCGCCGACGTCCACGTCCGCAATGTCGATGGAGAGGATCTCGTAGGCGGTGCCTGCGTCCAGACCCTTGGAAAGGACGTTCTGGGAGATCCGATCCGGATTCTCCAGGACGGCCTTGTGGTCCGCGGCGGAGCCGATGGTGGTGACGATGCCCTCGCCGACCCGGGCGAGGATTGTCTCCTCGCCTGCGCCGCCGACGAGTTTGTCGATGTTTGCGCGGACGGTTACGCGGCTTATCGCCATGACCTGGATGCCGTCCTTGGCCATGGCAGCGACCTTCGGGGTGGTGATCACGCGCGGGTTGACAGACATCTGTACGGCCTGGAGGACATCACGGCCGGCGAGATCGATGGCTGCGGCCTTGTTGAAGTTCAGGTCGATGTTGGCCTTGCTGGCCGAGATCAGCGCGTTGACCACCGCGGTGACGTTCCCACCGGCGAGGTAGTGACTCTCCAGCTCTGCCGTGGTTAGCTCGAGGCCCGCCTTGATTGCGTTGATCAAGGGTTCCACGACGCGGGAAGGCGAGACACGCCGCAAGCGCATCGCGACGAGATCGAAGATCCCCACCGGCGCTCCGGAGAACCGCGCAGCTATCCACAGACCCACGGGGACGAACCAGAAGAACAAGACGACGACGACGAGGATCATGACCCCTGTCATGACCACGGATGTACCGGCGAAACCGGCTGCTAAATCCAACATTTCTATCCTCCTTCTTGAACCTTCTCGACGACGAGACTGTTCGTGTTGATACGAATCACGACCACGGCGGTGCCCTGGTCGATGAACTGTCCTTCACTGACGACGTCGTAGGGCTCCCCGTCGACCTCTGCGATGCCCGAGGGGCGCAGGGGCTTCACGACCACACCGCTGCGGCCTACCAGATGGGTCAGGGATGGGACGTCCGAGGAGTCTCCTTCGATCTTCTTCTCGCGAACAAGAAAGCGGGAGGCGCGGCTCTTGAAGAACAGCCACACCATGACGACCGCGATGAGCGTGCTGATGACGAGACTGGCCGCGCCCCAGGTCGCTCCGTAGGTCGCCCAGATCACGACGGTTCCGGATCCCATCAGGATCAGGCCGATGATCCCGGCCACGCCGAAGCCCGGGATGATGACGATCTCTACGAGGAGCAGCAGGATGCCGATAACGAGCAGGGCGATCGGTGTGATCGGGTCACTGGGCATCGTCACCCTCCTCTCCTCCGCCCTCGTCCTTTCGGACCAGGAGGATTGACTCACTGGCGCTCACTACCCGAACCCGGGTGCCCTTGCGGAGGTACCCTCCCCGGGTCTGCAGCTCCACCCGGCGTCCGTCGATCCTGCCCATGCCCACGGGCCGCAGGTCCGTTTCCGCCACTGTGACACGACCGATGAGGGAATCCGGGAGGATCTCTCGGGCAACTCCGCCCTCTTCGGAGCTGAGGCTGCGGGTCAGGATCAACCGGCGCACGGGTCGGATGGAAGGCAGATACCGGAGCACGACGAAGGTACCGACCCCCGCGAGGATGATCGCGGAGAAGACCTGGATCAGAGCCTGCTCCAGGAGCCCCGCGTGGAACGCAATGTCCACCTCGACACCGATGAGCGAAAGGACAAGCGCGGCGATCACCGCGAGGAGCCCCAGCACCCCCGCAATCCCGAAGCCCGGAATCACGAAGATCTCCAGTCCGATGAGGATCAGACCGACCGAGAAGATGAGCAACTCCTCCAGGCCTGCGAGGTGCACGATCGTGTGGCCGAAGAAGAACAGCAGCAGGCAGATGAGCCCGACGATGCCGGTGACACCGAAGCCCGCCGTGTAGAATTCGATGAGGAGGCCCAGGAAGCCGAAGGTCATCAGCAGGGAGCTCACCACGGGGTGTGTCAGGACCCGGGCGATGCGCTCCGCCCAGTTCTCTTTGACGGTGACCACCTTCGCGCCGCCGAGGCCGGCATCTTCGAGGAGCTGCTCCAGGCTCTCCGCTTTTGCGTCGAGCAGCCCGAGCTCTTCAGCCTGCTCGTAAGTGGCCGTGAGGAGCTTGCCTTCCTCCGAGAATCCGGGGATTACGATCGACGCGTCCACCATGGCCTCAGCGACGAGACCATCCCGGTCCCTGGCCTCCGCGGTAGCACGCATGACACCACGCATGAACGAGGTCATCTTCTCTTCCACGGGCTCGGCCTGCCCGCCGCCGCCCATCTGGATCGGCGTGGCCGCGCCCATGGTGGAGCCCTCGGACCACACTATGTAGTCGTGGGCGTATGCGATGAGCGCTCCTGCGGAGATAGCCCCTTTATGGATGAAGCAGATGGTCGTGATCTCCGCGTCCAGGAGCGCGTCCTTGATCTGGAGGGCCGCGTCAACGCGCCCTCCCGGTGTGTCCATCTCCAGCACCAGGGCCGTGGCTCCGGCGTCCTCAGCCTCTTGGATCGCACGTCGGACAAAGGGCGCAATACCCAGATCGACCACGTCGAGGAACTTGATATGGTAGACGAGCTCACCCCCACCCTGCCCCAACTCCATGACCGCAGGAGACAAGGTCTCGGGCTCATAGTCCGGCTCTACTTCCCCTGCGCTCTCTTCCCCCCCTGTGGGAGGGGCTTCAGCCTCGACTTCTTCGATCTCAGGATCTGCGATCGCCAGCCCGACTGCGCCGGCCGCAATCAGCAAGGCGAAGAGCCCGATCCTGAGAATCCTCATGCGACGCACTCGAACCGGAAGAGCTGGCGGCCAGCCAGGAAGTACCGTC
>CAZNWW010000025.1:12767-17240 GCA_964576155.1 uncultured Myxococcales bacterium
ATGACGCCCCTTGATGCGAATGTAGGTCCCGTTGCTGGAGCCCTGGTCCTTGAGGTAGTACCCGTCGGAGCGCCGGATGACCACCGCGTGCCCGCCGGACATGTACCGGTCGCCGGGGAAGGTGATGTCGCCCTTCTCTCGTCCAATTCGCACCTGCTCTCCGGTGAGCAGGAAGGTGGACGCGGTGAGACGGGTGGAGACCACCTGGTTCAACCGCCCCCAGACCACGGAGGGGGTCGGGCTGCCCATGACCCGGGTGCCCTCGTCGGGCTCGGGGACCAGGGGCTCAACGAAGCGCATCTCCTCGAACCGGAGGAGCTGCTGTCCGAGGCGGAACATGTCCCCGTGCTCGAGTTTTACCTGTCCGTCGATGCGGACGAGAGTACCGTTGAGTGAGATGGGGCAGATCAGATGGATGCCGCTGCCGTCGACCTCGAGGTCCAGGTGATGGGGTGAGAGGAGGTCATCTGCCTCGAAGACGATGTCACAGGCGCGGCGTCCGAGGGTGTTGGTGCCTTCGTGGAGGTTGAGGCGTGCGGCCTCCTTGCCGGTCGCTGTGTCGATGGTGACCAGGTGGCCGACGGTCGCGCCCTCGGAGGTCGCCGACGTCACCTCCGGTTGCGCCGGTTCGTCAGCGGGGACCTCCTCACCGATGACCTGTCCGCAGAGATGGCAGGAAGTCGCGCCGTCCTGGAGGCGCGCCTTGCAACGGAGACATCTCTCTTCATCCTCGCCTGGCACCTCAGGTGCAGGGACCACTGTCTCCGAGACCTCAACCGGCTCTGGCTCTATCGAAGGGGCCTCAGCTCCAACCTCAGAGGCCTCAGACTCTGGCTCCTCAGAGGCGTCAGACTCTGGCTCCTCAGAGGCGTCAGACTCTGGCTCCTCAGAGGCGTCAGACGCAGGCTCTTCAGGTGCGTCAGGTGCAGGCTCCACGTCTTCGGCTGGCTCATCCGGCGACACGGGAAGAACCTCGGCCCCGGTGATCCGGTCCAGTGGCTCGGGCTCCGACTCTGGCGCGGGGGCCGGGGCAGGCGCCGGGGCAGGCGCGGATGCGGTCAGCTCACGGCCGCAGTGGAGACAGAACTTGAAGAGGGGATCGCTCTCACGACCACAGTGTGGACATTGCATCCGTATTCCTCCGGAGAGATCAGTCGTACACCTGGAGTTAAACCCTAATCATGGAATCGCGTCAAGCGCCCGCGAGATGTCCTTGATGATGTCGTCGGGATGTTCGATGCCGAGAGACAGCCGTACACCGCCGGGGCTGAGCCCCGCTTCAGCGGCTTTGCCCTCTATATAAACGCCCGTGTCCGCGTGCGGATACGTTCAGGCCTGCCGCGATCGTCGTCTCTGGGGCTCATTGTCCGTCCTCCAGGATGCGATGTGCCGGCGGGAATAAGCGGTTCAGATTTCCGATGAAGATGCCCTCTCGGGCGGAGTCGGAGATGTCCAGCACCTCGATGAGGCGCCGAAAAGGTTCGGGGTGGTTGAGATTGTAGTCGCTGCCAAAGACCAGGCGCGACGGACCGAGCTTCTCCAGGGTGCGCTCCAGGACCCATGGCTCACGGATGCTCTCCGTTCCCAGGGACACGTTCCCGATCTCCTGACCTGCGATTCGAGCGGTGCACGCGGCAACCAGGTGCGGGGAGTCGCCTCCCAGGTGACCGAGGATGAAGTGGATCTCCGGTCTGCGCTGCGCGACATCCAGGACGAGACCATAGCCGGCCATCTCCTGCCAACGGCCGCAGTGAACCAGCGCGGGGATGCCATGGGACGCCGCGACGGCGAGGTACGGCTCAAAGGCTGGATCGTCGATGGGGCGGCGCAGGATGCTGGGATGGATCTTCAGCGCGGCCCAGCTCTCCACGGTCTCCTCCAGGGTCGAGAGGTTCCCTGGAAGATCCGGCGCTACCCAGAATGCGTGGCGGAACTCCAGCTCACCGGATCGTCGCGGGATGGTCTCGAGGATCGCTCGATTATCCGCAACATCAGTGCTGAACACCAGCGCGCCGGCGTAGGCCCAGCGCCGATAGATGTTGAGCAGATCCGACGGATCGCTTGCGTGTCCGGCGAAATCGGGGAGGCGCCATGCGCCTACGTGGACGTGCCCATCGAAGGGGCGGGTCATTCTCACCTCCCAGCGTGAGCGGCCGCGGCAGTATAGGCGAAGGGGTCCATGCGGATCAAGCAGGCCGGGCCCGGATTTGTGCAGGCCGGATTTCACGGTATGCTCTATCTCATGAATCTGGGGTTACCACGGCTCTTTCTGGCCCTCGTCTGCCTCCCGGTCCTCGCCGGGTGTCCGCGTCCTGCGGAGGCAGACCTCCCCCTCTACGAAGATGTCTTCCTCGCCCAGAAACCGGAGCCCCCGGCCCGGCCGAGGAATGAGAACTGGACCTTGGATTCGGTCCTCTCCGACGACGTCGATGACGACGACTCCGTCGCCATACCCCCGCCCCCCGACCCCGCCATCGCATGGAAGGCGCTGCTCCTCGGGTCGAAGAGCAAATCCGTGGGAAAGTCATCCAAGGGCCGTCTCAAGCACGGACGCCAGATGCCGAAGCGGGGTGACGGCTTCCTGCGGAAGAACGACAAGGCCGCGTGGGGGACCGACGAGACCGTCGCCCTCCTCTCATGGGTCGCTATGGAGATGACCCGCCGCTATCCCGGGACGGTCCCGATGGTGGTGGGAGACCTGAGCAACGAGGGCGGCGGCCGCCTGCGTCCCCACCTCTCCCATCAATCGGGGCGTGACGCGGATATCGGGTACTACTTCGTGGGCAACGAGCGTGTCAGGCATTTCCGCACTGCGACACGCAAGGACCTGGACGTCGAGAAGACCTGGACCCTCATCGAGCTCCTGATCTCCACGGGCCAGACCCAGTACCTCTTCATCGACCGACGCTTCCACAAGCTCCTCCACCGCCAGGCTATCGCCATGGGATGGGCCGAGGTGGAGGCCCGCCGTCTCTTCGAGGCCCCCATCGGCAAGGCCAAGAAGTCCGGCCTCATCCGCCACATCCCAGGCCACAAGCACCACCTCCACGTCCGCTTCCGCTGCCCCAAGGACGACGAGCGCTGCAAGTAAATCTCAATTCAATTCCAGAAGAACCCCGATCAGCGACGCGTCAAGAGCCCGGTCCGCTGGGGCACATCCGCGTGGTGCAGTTCTTGAAGCAGGCGTCGGTCTCGTTGAAGTTGCCGTCATCGCAGATCTCCTCGGGGCTGTCCACGACGCCGTTTCCGCAGGAGGGCGACGGCTTGCAACAGAGCGCCCAATGCTGCGTCTCGTTGCATCCGTAATTCGATGAACAGATCGGCAGAGACGAGCCATAGCCGCAGTTGTACGAAGAGTCCTGGCCGAAGTTCGTGATTCCGGAGTCGTAGTACAGGGTGAAATGCCCGGCGCCGCCGCCGTTCCGGCAGTGGATCGTGCCGAGCCCCTTCGTCCCGCTGTAGGGGTAGGTCCAACCACCGTTGCGGTTGTTGAACTCATCCCGGCTGCAAAGGTGCCACCCCACCGGGCAGAGGCTCCCATTGTCCTGCTCGCAGGTGCTGTCGGTCGGATCATCGCAGAGGACCATGGTCCCTGACGGCGCGGTCGAGATCAGGTTCGCGCCGACAGAGCACGTGCCCTGTGCAATCTCCTGCTGGCAGCTTCCGTCACATCCGTCCCCCGGGATCAGGTTGCCGTCATCGCAGGTCTCCCCCGGACCCTCGGTGATCCCATTGCCGCAGCAGGGAGTGATCGCCTCGCTCTGGCACCCGAGGGCGGCGGCGCAGGAGTCCGCGGTGCAGGTGTCACCGTCATCACAGTCCGGGACGCCGACCCCGATGCACACACCGCCGGAGCATTGATCCACCGGTGTACAAGCGTCGCCGTCGTCACAGGGTGCCGCGTTGGGCGCGTGGGTACACCCCTCCTCCGCACAACCATCGTCGGTGCAGAGGTTCCCATCGTCGCAGTCCAGGAACGTCCCTGAGCAGAGAGTCTCTGCGCAGTGGTCACCGACGCTGCAGGGATCTCCGTCATCGCAGGGCAGGGTGTTGGGGACGTGAATGCATCCACCGGTTTCGAGGCAGGCATCGTCGGTGCACGGGTTCTCATCGTCGCAGTTCACGGCCTGGCCGACGCAAACACCGGCCACGCATTGATCGGTTACTGTGCAGGGATCTCCGTCGAGACACTCGGCCCCGTCCAGGGCCACGTGCTGGCACCCCGCCTCCCCGAGGCAGGCATCATCGGTGCAGGGGTTGTCGTCATCGCAGGTGGCCTCATCGGTCATACCGTCGCCTCCTCAATACCCATGCACAACCCCGAGCCGGCTGTCCAGGTACCGGCGCTCGAATCCGCGGCCGGAGTCCCGATAATCGTGGCGGCGCCACCGAGGTAACGGAGTGGCCCGCCGTCGTCCGAGCCCGCCCATACGAGCCCGAAGCCCGAATCCCCTGTGGGAGGGGCTTTTGTAG
>CAZNWW010000026.1:0-5732 GCA_964576155.1 uncultured Myxococcales bacterium
CAGCCCTTGGGCGATGGCGTTCGACGTCGCCGTGGCGGTGAGGGTGAGGGTGACGACGTAACTGGATGTTGTCGCAGACACCATCTTCCATAGGACCAATCTGTCTCCCATCATCGCACTCGTCACGCCAGGGGTCTTCGAGTGGGTCGGGGACAACTCGATCTACACCCAGTGGCAGGGTGGCCAGCCTGACAACGCAGGGGGCGATCCCGGCGAGGACTGCGTCACATTCCGCTACTGGAGCAACGGCAACTGGAACGACTCGCCCTGCACCGACAGCCGCAGGTTCATATGCGAGACCGCCGGGCTCACCGAACAATGCCCGGCCTGGGAGTTTGTCGAGGCGCAGTACGGCCCGGGGAACAACTTCCCCATCTCGGGCTTCAACACACGCTGGATCTCCATGCTGGACCTGGACACCAACGGCTACCCCGACGCGGTGGTGGCCAACTGGGGGCAGAACGCCAAGGTCTACATGAACTACGGCGGCAACTTCGAGACCGACGACTACGCGCATTGGCCCCAGAGCGAGGAGAACCCCTACATCGACGAGCTCTACCCCGCGGATCTTGACCTGGACGGCGACACGGACATCATCGCCCGGGTGAAAAGCGACAGCTGGTGGTGGTACCGGATCTACCTCAACGACCTCATGGACGGTGGCTCCGGCGCGCTGGCGCTCTCCACCGAGGAGCAGCCCGAACGCGCGGCCGACACCCGTGACTTCGCGGTGGGTGACTTCGACGGGGATCTGCTGCCCGATATGTGGGTGATCAACGACGACCACCAGGATCAGCTGCTGATCAACGACGGCTTCGCGGACAACGTCCACTGGGACGCAGGCGACCCGCGGGTAGGCGCCGGGACCTTCGCGTACAACTCCCAATGGGGTCAACCCGAGGAGATCGCCACGGTCAACGACGTAGTCGCCGGCGACATCGACGGCGACGGGGATCCGGACGTGCTCAAGTCCAACTGGAAGTGGGACCGCGTCCGGGTGCTGATCAACCAGGGCGACGGCACCCTCATCGACGAGACCGAGGACCGAATGCCGCCTGAATACCCGGGAACCAACCGCTCTCTATACAACGGCATGAAGCTCGACGACATGGACGGTGACGGAGACCTGGACCTGATCTCCACCGGATACCGCGGCTGCGACTGGAACGACTCCACCGCTACCAACCGCGTGCGCCTCTTCCTCAACGACGGGGACGGGGTCTTCACCGACGCCACCGAGGGCAACATCCCCTCTTGGGCCAACCACGCGATCAAGTACGTCGACACCGGGGACATCAACGGCGACGGGAAGAAGGACATCTTCGTGGCCGCGTGCCCCGAGTGCTACTGTTACAGCACCCCGACGTACGAGGTCCTGATCAACGGCGGTGACCCGTTCAACACCGGCGGCATCTACTTCTTCAATGTCACCAACACCTGGCTCACCGCCAAGCACACCTACCCCAACGCTGGGAGCCTCGTCGACCTGGATCAGGACGGTACGCTGGACCTCTACCTCGGCCGCGGGGCCTCAGGTCAACAGAACCGCTTGTACTTCAACGACACCTCGACCTTCGTAGAGATGACAGGCACACACCTGCCGTCCGTCGCGGACGACACCTACAAGACCTGGGTGGATGACTTCGACGGCGACGGGGACCTGGATCTCTACTCCGTCAACTGGGGCCAGGACCGCATGTACCTCCAGGAGGTGAACCACACCTTCTCCGACGTCACCACGTCCAACGTGCCCACCATCAGCAACAACTCCCGGGACGCGGTCTTCGGGGACTTCGACGGCGACGGCATGCCCGACGTTTTCGTGATCAACGACGACCAGATCAACGAGGTCTACTTGAACCAGGGCACCGGCAAGATGGTGGCCCAGCCGGACAACCTCCCCTGGGACGACGACTGGGGCCGCTCCGGCGTCACCGCGGACTTCGACGGCGACGGGGACCTGGACGTCTACGTCGGCACCACCTCGGTGGATCGGATGTACATCAACGTCTCCAATTAAGGCCTGCGCCTCGGTAGCGATTAGTCGGATATCAGTTGGTCTTCCATGGCCCATCGGGTACGTCGATGACCCAGAGGGTGGTGCCGCCCTGATCCTCCGCATCTCCGGCGGCTGATTCGAACGCCACCCGGGTGCCATCCGGGGACCATGAGGGGGCCCCGTCGTAACCACCGTATTCGGTGAGTCTGACATCGTCCCCGCCGGCGACGGGGATCAGGAAGAGGTTGGCGTGGTTGTCGGCCTCGGATTCGCGGCTGCAGACGATCCACTCCCCGTTCGGCGAGAACGACGCGTCGGTGTAGCTGGCCGGTCCCGTGGTGACAGTCCTCTTTCCCGAGCCGTCGGGCTCCATCACCAGGATGTCCCATCTTCCGGCTTTCTTCTGTTGGTACAGGATCAGATCTCCTGCAGGAGACCAGTTGGGCTGGCGGCAGTCGTCGTCTGCGCCGCTTATGGCCTCGTAGGATCCGGTACCATCAACCGAGAAGACGGTGATGACTCCGTTTCCCTCGACGTCGAGGACGTGGGTCTCGAAGACCACACGGGTACCGTCGGGGGACAGGGACGGTTCGTACGCTACGAGCCCGGCGCGGTCTGTCAGCTGGACCTCGTCACCGGGCGTACCGTCCTCATTGATCAGATAGATCTCATCGTGGGGATCCCGAGTCGAGGAAAAAACCACTTTCCCGGTGGCCTCATTTCAGGTGGACCCGGGCAGGCTGATGTTACCGCTGCCATCGGAGACCAGGGTCCTGACGACGGCCCCGTCGGGCTCGAACACCAACAGATCAGCCGGCCCCTCCTTGTTGTACCCCTTCTGGAATCGGGTGAAGAGCAGGCTCTCCCCGTCGGGGGACCAGGCGGGATTCTGCAGGCTGCCGTCGGAGATGATGGCGAGCTGGACCGCGCCGTCGGTCCTCTCGCCGACGGCCTCTTCTTCGCCCTCGTCGTCGCCGCAGGAGATGGCAATCGTCAGAATGACCAAGAGGCCGAGACAGTTTCGGAGTATGTGCATTGCGCTGTCCTTTTCGTCGGTTCGTTTGGTTTGGGGCCTTGCACCGATGGCATACTACCCTGAGTTGAAGTTCTAATCCGGTTGAGTGGCTGTAATGCATTCCAGTTCCTGGAGGGCTTCCATCTCATCGAGCACGTGCCCGAGAGGGGCCCACCATCCCTCCATTGACCGCCTTACCAGCACCTTCTGCGGTTCCCGGAACCGTTTGGGGATTCGTGAAAACGTGTAGGGGCCGGCCACCGTATCTCCGCTGTTCTCCAGCCTGAACTCGGAGGTCTGCTCGGGTGAAAAATCCCCGGGGGTGCTGAGAAAGACGTACCATTCCTTCTTGTCGGCTGCGCAGAGCGCCTCCACTGCTGTCATCTGGACCCTCTTTCGGAGCGCCCTCAGCTCTTCTCGGCTGATTCTCTGGTCCAGGTTCTCGTCGAAAAAGACGCTCCACTGAGGGTTCCGCCGGATGAATCCGGCAAGCTCATCGACCTTCCTGTTCTCTCTTTTCACTGTGTCCAAGACGGACTTCAGCCCCGAGGCCACATCCGCCAGACCGCGACGCGTGGCAATTGTGGCGAGGTCATGCAGCTCCTTCTCTGTCTCAGCCTCAGACCAGGCGGAGGGGAGCAGACCCAGCCTCTCCATCAGCAGAGGGGCCAGGATCGGCTGGGCGCCGGGAAGAGGAATCAGGAAGGTGCCCGCCAGAACGGCCGAAGCAGGTACGCTCTTGAGCACATCCATGAACTGCTTTCGCGCCAGATCCTTGTCCCTCTCGGAGACAGTTTTCTGCTCCACGATGCTCCTGGCGACGTTGAGAAGATGCGCAGTCTCCTTGATCTCGGCTTCAGCGTAGCGCACCTGCCTCTTCAGCATCGCGGTCATCTTGTGCCGTTTCCTGGAGAACCAGGATATTTTTTGCAAGGAGTCGTCAAGTGAAGACAGCAGCTTCTCGAGCCTTCCCGCGGCGTGAGTCAATCCGCTGTCCTTCAGCTTCTCGACCAACCCATCCAGTTGTGATCTCGGCTCTCTCACCCGGCACTCATTTCATCTTGTTCCAGCCTCGATCCTATCACAGCTCCGGGTGGTTCGGTTGGGACTGTGCTAGTCTCGTCCGCTGGAGTGATGCTGCGCGGGCCGGAGCCATGACCGACACCGACACCGACAGACGCCCCGTCAAGGGCACCCATGGGGGGATGAACCGCCGCTTCGCGTGGTGGATACGCCTCATGCTGCTGCCCTTTTTTAGGCGGGTACAGGTGGACGAAACCTGGAAGGAGTCCGTGGAGGCGGCAACCGAGGCGGGGCACCTGGTCCACGTCCTCGAGGCACGGTCCAAGCTCGACGGTCTCTTCCTCAACTTCACCCTGGGGGTGAGCGGACTCCCGCTGGCCAAAGCCTCGAACGGGTACCCGGCGTATTGGTTCGGGTCCATGCTCCTGCTCCTGCTGCGGCCGCTCCTGTGGGTGCTGCGCCTGGCGAAGCGGGGGACTGCTTCCCCCGCGGAGCTCACGGGTGTGGTGGAGCAGGGAGCGCCGGTGCTCGTCTACCTGAAGAAGGGGCGGATGCTGTTCCGTCCGGGGAAGGCGGTGGGGACTCCGTATTTCATGGAGCTGGTCGCGCTCCAGAGGCGTCTGGAGAGGCCGGTGATCCTCCTGCCCCACGTGATCCTATGGAGCATGGGGGTCGAGCGCTATTCCCGGAACCTCTTCGACCTGGTCCTGGGGCATCCCAGCGCATCTGGCCCCCGGCGCCTCATGGCCCTGGTACGCAACGCCACCTACGCGCGGCTCTTCGCCACGGCCCCGGTGCGTCTGGACGAGATCCTGGCCGAGGAGGGCGCCGAGGCGGCCGACGAGGACGTAGCCAACAAGGTCCGGTGGATGCTTCACCAGCGGATCAACACTGAGCTGAAAGTCGCCAGGGGCCCTGTGCAGAAGGGGCCTACCCGGACCAGGGACGAGATCCTCGCCAACGCGGAGTTCCTGGCGGGCCTCGATGCCATCGCAGAGGAATCCCGGCTCACCCGGGAGGTCGGCCGGAGTCGGGCCCGGGCCTACATCACCGAGATCGCTGCGGACCCGAGGGAGAGCTACATCGAGGGCATCTCCGCGTTCCTCACGCCGATCTTCAACCGGGTCTTCGGGGGGATCGCGATAGATAAGGATCTGCTCGACTCCATCAGGGAAGCGGGGCGGGAGACCCCGGTGGTGCTGGTGCCGTCGCATCGCAGCCACATGGACTACCTGATCATGTCCTACCTGCTGTTCTACTACGGCGTGGTGCCCCCCCACATAGCGGCCGGCGCGAACCTCTCGTTCTTCCCCCTTGGCCCGTTGTTCAGGCGCAGCGGCGCCTTCTTCCTGCGCCGCACCTTCAAGGGCAACAAGGTCTACGCCCACTGCTTCTCCTGGTACGTGCGCAAGCTGATCAAGGAGGGGCACACCATCGAGTTCTTCATCGAGGGGGGCCGCTCCCGTACAGGCAAGGTCATGCCGCCCCGCTTCGGGATCCTCACCAACGTGGTGGACGCGGTCATCACCGGGGGGGCCCGTGACGTCACCGTGATCCCCATATCCATCACCTACGACCGAATCATCGAGGCTGGGGCCTACACCCGGGAGATCTCCGGCGGAGAGAAGGAGTCAGAGAACGTTGGCGGAGTGCTCAAGAGCGCCCAGGTCCTGGACAGTCGATACGGCACCATCT
>CAZNWW010000026.1:5742-16874 GCA_964576155.1 uncultured Myxococcales bacterium
GCGGGGAGCCGCTGCGCATCGGGGAGTTCCTGAGGGAGGAGCACGACGATCCGGCGACGCTCGATCCCTCAAGGCGCAAGTACCTGATCAAGAAGATGGGCTACTCGATCCTGGGGCGGATCAACCGGGCCGCAGTGGTGACCCCGTCGGCCCTGGCTGCGCTGGTCCTCCTCTCCCACCTCCGCCGGGGGATCTCCGAGACCCGGTTCACCTTCACCGTGGGCTTCCTGATCCGCTTCGTTCGGGAACGGGGCTGCACCCTGTCCCTCTCCCTGGACCGTGCCCTGAAGGCCCACACGGTGGAGCTGGCCCGAGCTCGCACCGAGGCGGAGAACGACGACAACCCCGCGGTCCTGGAGCTGGCCCGGGGCACAGCAGTGTTCAGTGTGATCCGAGACACCCTGAAGAACCTCCACGCCGAGCGGCACATCCGCACCGCGGAGTACGACGACGAGGTGATCTACAGCGTTGTGCCCGATCACAGGATCCAGCTGGATTATTACCGCAATTCGATCCTCCACCTCTTCGTTCGCGAGGCCTTCTCCTCCATGGCCCTCCTCGCCCGGGAGTACCAGGGCGAGGTGACCATGGAGGATCTGGTCGGGGACCTGCGCTTCCTCTCAGACCTGCTCAAGCGCGAGTTCGTCTACCGCGTCGGCGCGCTCGAGGACGCTACGGCTGCGGGCCTGCGGGTACTCGAAACCGAGGGCGCAGTCACCGTTGACGGGGACCGGGTCCGGATCCGTCCTGAAGGACAGGGACGCCTGATCCTCTTCAGGAACATGATCCTGCCGGTGGTGGAATCCTACGCAATCTGCGCTGAACACCTGCCCGTGCTGCGCTGGCGGGGCGCGCTCGGCCGGAAGGAGCTCGTACGGAGGATCATGGAGAGGGCGCGCCGGGACTACTACGAGGGCGCCATCACCACCCAGGAGGCGGTGAGCCAGGTGAACCTGTCCAACGCGGTCCAGGCCTTCAAGGGGCAGGGGATCCTCGTGGAGATCGAGCGAGGGCTCGACCAGGGGAAGCTGCGTTTTACGACCGGAACATCCGAGCTGGACCTCGGCAAGGTCCAGGAGCGCCTGCGGTTCCTCCTGCGGAGGACCGGCGCTACTACGCCTCGATGATGGCGTCGGTCGGGCAGACCTCGACACAGGCGGCGCAGTCGGTGCACTCATCCGCGTCGATGAGGTATATGGGGTCACCCTCGGTAATCACGTTCACAGGGCACTCGTCGATGCAGGTTCCACAGGCGATGCACTCATCAGTGATCTTGTGCGCCATGACTTCCTCCGCTGCTGGCTCATCGGTTGCACCCCGGCCACACATTGTTGTGGGCCTCGGGTCAACGCGCAACATACCCACCCGGATCCATACGTCAAGGAAAAATACACTCGACCCAGGCGGGAGGGACACCAAACGCCCGGGTTCCGCCCGGGCCGACGCGGGCGGGTCTCCTTGCCATCGCCCCCCCGCGTCTGGTACACCAATGAAGCGATCTCTTCGGAGGAAACAGCATGAATGTACAAGGATTCCTGCGTATTCTTGCGACCCTCCTCGTCGTAACCGGATGCGGCGGCGAGGACGGGAGCGGGCAAAATGGAGGCGGGGACGACTGCACCTTCTGCAACTGGGACACCAGCCCCTGGGTAGACATCCACGAGCCGGCTGACGTGGTCTCGGACGGGCCCGTCGACGACACCCTCACGGACCTGGGCGACCTCGGCGACCTGACCCTTGTCGACGTGCTGGACGACGGAGAGGCATTCGACCTGCCCCCGGGGACGGACACCCCCGTGGAGTCCGACGTCCCGACGCAGCCCCTGACCTACGAGCAGTACGGACCCCTGACCCTGTCCCGCAAGGGGATCCTCCTCGACGGCCAGTACGTGCAGTTCCGCTTCGCCCGCCTGGATTACTGGAAGGTCCCCGCGGACCAATGGGAGCGCCGCCTGTCCCTGGTGAAGGAGGCGGGCTTCAACGGCGTGGCCACCGGGGCCTGCTGGGCCCACCATGCGCCCACCGCGGCTACCGCAGACCTGAGCACCGGAAACCGCAACCTCGGCCTCTTCCTGGACACGGCCGCGGCCCAGGGCCTCTGGGTCTGGTTCAACGCCGGCCCCTGGCTGGGGGAAGGCGCGCCTGCAGGCTGCCTGCCGTCCTGGCTCCTGGAGCAGACCGGACTCACTGCGACCGCCGTGTCTGACGGCGTGGTGGTCCCCCGGGAGGCGGATGGGGACTTCGTGAGCGCCATGAAGGCGTGGTTCACCGTACTCAACCCGGTGATAGTCCCCCGACAGATCACCGTAACGCCGACCAACCCGGTGGTGTTCTACCAGGTGGAGGACTCCTGGGACCTGCACCTCTTCCTCAAGGAGGTGGAGGCGATACAGGTAGAGGCCATGGAGGGCGTGCCCATGGTCGCGAAGCAGCCCGCCGCGGGGCCCTATTTCACCGCGCTGCGGGACGCAGCCCTTGGCGCAGGCATCACGGTGCCCATAGTCACGGCGCTCACGGGACGCTTCGAGAACGGCGGCCGGCGGGTCCTGGGCTCCGGCGACGCGCCTGGGATCCTCCCCGCTTTCCGCTTCGACGACGTGGACCTCTACGCGTCCCTCGAGGCCCGCCTGCGATCCCTGCGCCAGGAGATGCGCAATCCGAGCCTGCACGGATCGATCTTCTCATCTGCGCCGGGCCTTGCAGTTGGAGTCCCCCCGAACCCCTCCCACCTGCTGCGCCTCCTGGTCGGCGGCGCGGACGTGGTGGTCACCGAGGGGTTCGACGAAGGCATCCCCGGGGCCACGATGGGCACGGTCCACCTCGACGCCTCCGGCCCGGACGTGTTCCCCGCGCTCCAAGGCGGTCGACCCGTGCTGGATCGGGCAGACCGCATGGAAGGTGGGGCGCTGAATCCCGAGGGGTTGCCGCTGAGACCCTGGTTCCTGCTGCGGCGACACGGCGCGGTGCTGAACCGCTTTGCGGCCTCCTTAGGCAACTGGGACTACCCAATGCGCTGGGGCACCGACGGGGGCGACGGTGTCGCGCCCGTGGAGGTCCTGAACCCTGCGGTGGGCGCGGTGGAGGGCCCCTGGCCGGCGGCGGAGGCGGGCCCGGCGGGGGGCGTGGCCGAGCTCTTCTTGGACCACTACATGGACTGGTACGTCACACCGCCCGATCCCCCCGCAGGTCGCTCCACCTACATGATGCAGGCCGTGGACGGGACCATCCTCGTAGCCCTCCTCAACCAGGACGCCCTGGACGGCGATGAGAACGCGGGGGCGCGTGAGGATCTGATCACGAAGCTGGTCGTGGACGGCCAGGAGATCCCCAGGCACTCCAACCTGATCGTCCCCGCATATGACCGGGACGGGGACGTGCCTGAGTGGCGGGGCTGGGGCAGCAAGCTCGTGGTCCTGAATCACCCCCTCGGGGCGGGCCTGCCCATGCTGGAGTACTGCTCGTCCCACATCTACGCGATCCGGGACTTCAACACCCGGCTCCTCCTGGTGACCTATGGGGAGCCGGCGGTGAAGAGCGGCGGTGTCTGGTTCACCGAGCCCGGCGAGATCTCCCTGGCCCAGTTCCAGGGCACCCCGGATATCACCCACATCGACCTCCCCGGCGGCGGGATCCATACAGACCCCGGCGGGAAGATGGCGATACAGTCCCAGCACTCCGAGACCGGGAGCTTCCTTTTGACCCTGGCGTCGGGGACCAAGCTCCAGCTCCTCTCCACCACCGCGGCTGTCGCGGAGAGGCTCAGCTTCCTCAAGGACCCCCAGGGTTGGGACTTGGCCGTGTCGGGGTTCGATCGGGTGGAGGCGGTCCTCCCGGGCGCAGAGGGCGGCCTGGAGATCGTGGGTGCGATGAGCCCCGGCGAGCGGGACATCACCATCCTGGTACACGAGGAGCCCTGGGCCGTGACCCTGGACGGGGACGAACTCGACTGCACCTACGACACGCCCGTGCAGCTCCTCACCTGTCCCCACGAGGAGCCGGCGCCACCCGCGGCCCCGTCCCTCCTCGCAAGCTACGCTACCCGGCAGGAGCCGGCCGGCACAGCGCCCGGAGACCTGGGTGCGGCCACCCATCCCGACGCGTTCATCGAGGCCACCGGTCCCCTCCCCCCCGCGGAGGACCCCCTGGTCGCCGCGGACGGCGGGGTGCTCTGGTACACCGCCGAGGTCCAACTCGGCGGCTCCGCTATGGACGCATTCCTCACCCTGGAGGGCGCCGGCGATCTCGTGTCGGTCTACGTCAACGACACCTACCTGGGCAGCACCGCGGCCCTGGGGACCCATCCCTTGAGCGGACCAGACGCGTCTGCGGGCATCGGCGTCCCCGGCTTCCGTATCCCCGCCTCGGTGATCCAACCCGGGCTCAACCGTGTGGCGCTGCGGGTCATGATCTGGGGTCGCTCGGATCGCTCCCAGCCCCGACTCCTGTCCATGGTGCCGATGCTGGACGACAGCCTGGTCCAGTTCGCGTCCCTGGTGCCCCACCTGGCCATGCCGGGTCTGCACCCATTTGCCCACCACGGGGCCTGGGGCAATGTATCAATCCAGATCTCCGGGGCCCCGACCCCGGTCACCGGGCCCTGGACCGTGGCCGTGGCCGGACCGGACCGCACAGGCAGGACGTGGGGGAACCTCGAGGGATGGCACCAGACAGCGGCGGGCGGCGTCCCCGGGGGCTGGGCCGCGCTCGGCGAGCCCACGGAGCCGAGCCCCCTCCTCCTCCCGGACGGCGCCAGCCTCTGGATCGCCGCGTCCTTCGACGGCCAGGCCTGGACCCAGCACGGCGAGGGCGGCATCGACCTCCTCCTGGAGGGGAAGAGCCTGGCGGCCATCGCCTGGCTCAACGGGGCCTTCATGGGGACGTGGCTCTCTGACAGAGAGTCGGCCAGCCAGGGCGCCCACTCGGAGATCCAGGGAGGCCAGGTGGTGCGCAGCCTCCTGATGAACCCGGACTGGGTGCTCGCAAACGGCGGCGATCCGACCCGCCTCCGCCTCCCCGCGGGGGCCCTGGTAGAGGGCAGCAACCGGATCTCGATCCTCCTCCTCGATCTCAGCCCCCCCGGCCCCGCGATCATCTCCCTCCCTGGGATCGGCGAGGTCACCGGCCAGGGCACCCTCAGCCGCATGGAGTTGGCCTGGAACCAGGACAACGGCGAGGACGACCCGCCGCTGCTGTGGAAGACGCGGACGCTGAGCTTAGGGGTCGAGCCGCCCCCGGATCCGGAGCAATAAGCGACGGATCCGGCCCCAAAATCGGCGCCCAGCGCCACACCGCACGATCCGAGCCGGGAGCCTGCGACCAGGACTCCCGCGGCCGTCGCTGCCCTACAAAACACAGCATTCGTACGGAATGACCTGGTATTTCCTGGTCGCGGGCTCCCGGCTCGGATTTCCTGGTCGCGGGCTCCCGGCTCGGATTTCCTGGTCGCGGGCTCCCGGCTCGGATCGTGCGATGCCGCATTGGGTGCCAGTTTCTAGTGGTGCCAGAAATAATTCTGGACAATACTGAACGGCCGAAGCCGGAGGAAACATGGCGGACAACACAAACAGCGTCAGTCGCGGATCATGGGGCGGGAAGATCGGATTCGTGCTGGCTGCGACGGGGAGCGCGGTGGGGCTCGGGAACTTGTGGAAGTTCCCCTACATCACCTGGCACAACAACGGCGGCGCGTTCGTCCTGATATACCTGATCGCAGTGCTCGTCATCGGCCTGCCGATCATGATGGCCGAGATCCTCGTCGGTCGCCACACCCAGGAGAGCCCCGTGCCCGCGTTCGAGCGACTGGGCGGCAAAGCCTGGAGCCTGGTGGGCTGGCTCGGGGTCCTGACCGGCCTCGTCATCCTGGGCTACTACACGGTGATCGCAGGGTGGACGATCACGTCGTTCATATCCTGTGTCCAGTGGAGCATCTCCGGGTACGAACCGCCCGCTGACGGATCCTTCGACGAGTTCATGGCCAACGGCTCGCTCCAGCTCCTGCTCTCCTTCATCTTCCTGGGCTTGACCGCTGCGGTCGTCCTCAAGGGGATCAACAAGGGCATCGAGAGGGCCACGAAGATCCTCATGCCGATCCTGCTCGTGATCATCCTCTACCTGGTGGTCATGGTGCTGGGGCTGCCCGAGCGGGCCCAAACCTTCGCGTTCCTCTTCAACCCGAACTTCTCCGAGCTGCCGGCCACCGGGATCCTGGAGGCGGTGGGGCACGCGTTCTTCACCCTCTCCCTCGGCATGGGCGCGATGATCACCTACGGCTCCTACATGGGCCGAAAGGAGTCCATCGCCAGGAATGCGGTCATGGTCGTGCTCCTGGACACCTTCATCGCGCTCTGTGCCTGTATTATCATGTTCACCATCATCTTCTCCGCAGCGGACGTGGAGAAGACCGTGTCCGGCTCCACCATCGGGATGTTGTTCATTACGATCCCGCGCCTCCTCTATACAAAGATCCCCTTCGGCGCCACCATCGCCCCGGTGTTCTACATCATGGTCGGCTTCGCGGCGCTCTCCTCGACGATCTCGCTCCTCGAGGTGCTCGTGTCCCTGCTGATCGACAAGCTCAAGATCCGCCGCCTCAAGGCAACCCTGATCGCCGGGAGCGCTGCCTTCGTGGTCACGATCCTCTCGGCGCTCTCCCTGGGCGCGGTGCCCTTCCTGTCGAAGTTCTCGGTCTTCGGTGAGGGCAAGGAAGGTGTCCTGGCCACCCTGGATCACCTGGCCGCCAACTGGATGCTGCCCGTAGGCGGCCTCTTCATCACCCTCTTCGTTGGCTGGGTGCTCGACAAGAAGATCCTCGACGCGGAGCTCGGGATGCACAGAGAGGACGGCTCCCCGACCCTCGCCTACACGCTCTTGCGGTACTTCCTGCGGTTCACCGCCCCCCTGGCCATCCTGGCCGTGATCATCGCCGTCATCCTGGGCAAGGACTTCAGCTGAAGGAGGCACCATGGCCGACGAGAACAAAAGCGGACGCGGCGGGCAGCCTTACACCGACGACAGAGAGCGGATGCGTCTCAAGACCGTGGCGTCCACCCTGGAGGGCCTGCTCCAGACCTGCATAGCCGAGGGCAATCCGGTCTGCACCAACGAGGTTCTGCCCTCCCTGGAGCGGGTTCAGGAGCTCGCAGACATCTTTCAAGGGATCTTCTTCCCCGGATACCGCTCGGAGCCAATCCACGGCATGGCGGGGCTGACATCCTTCATGCGGGAGAAGGTCGAGCGGGCCTTCGATCTGACCTACGAACAGCTCAAACTCTGCGTACCCTTCCGATGGAAGGGGCAGTGGGCCAGGGAGCTGGGCGTGGAGGAATCGGCGAAGGACGTGGAGGAGATCGCGCTCGCGCTCACCCGGGACTTCTTCTCCCAGCTTCCGAAGGTGCGCGCGGTGGTGAAGGCCGACGTCCACGCGGCCTACGACGGGGACCCCGCGGCCCTGGCCTACGAGGAGGTCATCCTCAGCTACCCCGCGGTCTTCGCTATCTCCACATACCGGATCGCCCACGAGTTCTACCTGCTGGACATACCCCTCCTGCCCCGGATCCTCGCCGAGTACGTACACTCCAGGACCGGCATCGACATCCACCCGGGCGCCACCATCGGGGACCGGTTCTTCATCGATCACGGCACCGGCGTGGTCATCGGCGAGACCACCGTGATCGGCGAGAACGTGCGGATCTACCAGGGCGTAACCCTGGGCGGCCGCTCCTTCGTCCTGGACGAGCACGGCCGCCCCAGGAAGGGAGTGAAGCGCCACCCCACGGTGGAGAACGACGTCATCATCTACGCGGGCGCCACGATCCTGGGCGGCGACACCACAATAGGAAGGGGCTCCGTGGTCGGCGGGAACGTCTGGCTGACCCGATCCGTCCCCCCCTTAACCCAGGTCCTCCAGAAGGGAATCGTGCAGGACAATTTCTCAGACGGTGGGGGGATCTAGAGTCATCCCGAGCGTAGCCGAGGGACCTCAGGCGTAGTGACCTCAATACCTGAGGTCCTTCGACTCCCCTTCGACTTCGCTCAGGGTCGCTCAGGATGACGGAAGGAGCCCCAGCGCTCTCAACTCCTCGATGATCCAGCCTGCGACCCGACGGTGACCCTCGGGGGAGTAGTGGGCGGGATCACGGTAGGCCGCGTCTTCCTCCTCCTCCTCGAGGGCCGCGAAGCGAGGCGCCAGGTCCACGAAGGGGAGACCCTCGTCCCGGAAGATCCTGAGCAGTTCCCGGTAGCGGTTCACGTAGATCATCCGCGGGGAGTCCACGTCGCGAACCTGGCGGTGATCCGGCAGCAACAGGAAGAGCACCCGCGCGCCGGTCGACCCGGCTGCGTCCCTGATCGCGGCGAGCTGCAAGGCCACGGACCGATCCGTCTCGGCCCAGGTGAGGGTGTGGGGCTTACAGAAAAACTCGATGGCGTCCTTGGCGAGCTGCTTGCGGGCCCAGACCACGCGGAACAGGAGGCTCCGGGCGAGGCTGTCAACGCAGCCTCGTGATCGGGCAGCGTCCCTGAGCTCTCCGTCCACCGCTTCATAGAGGGGCTTGGACGCGCCCCAGTTCCATTCGTGGCCGGTGACCTCATAGTCGTTCCCCGCATAAACCCCGACCAGCACCAGCGCTGGGTTCAGTCGAGGCAGGAGGCGGTCGAGGTAGATCCGATACTGGTCGATGGACCAGCCAGGGATCCCCGCGTTGAGCACCTGGAGTCCATTCAGCCGTTCGTCCAGGAGGCGCACGAAGGTCTCCTCGTCCTCGACACCGGTGCCGTAGACCACCGAGTCCCCCAGGACCAGGAGGTGGCGCTTGCTCCCATCGATCACGTGCAGGCGTTCGCCGACCGCGTCCTTCGCGAACGGGCCCCAGCCCAGCTCGGGATCCCAGGCCTTGGAGACCCGGCCCGCCGCGTCGGTCACCACGGTCTCCTGGAATGCGTGGGTCGGGCCCAGGCGGTAGTTCGCCGCCACGAGCATCGTGGCGAAGAGCGCCACGCCGACCACGGCGAAGACCGCGCCGGCGGTCCGCCAGATCCTGGGCAGCCGCCCGGCCACTGCTTCAGAGACGAAGAGCACCCAGTACCCGGCGACGACGCCCGCGGCCAGGAGCACGAGACCCAAGGCCGCGGCCCAACGGGACGGGACCGTGGCCAGGTCGAGGCCCTCGGAGACCAGGAACAACGCGGCCAGGAGCACGGCTGCAGCCCGAGCCCGGCCCGGGGGCAGCGCGAAGGCGAAACCCAGGGTGGCGGCCAGGGCGCCTCCGGCCCAGAGCACCAGGCCCAGGGTCGAGATCCCCGGCCCTCCGCGGAGAGCCAGGAAGAGGCCGAGACCCCCGACAACAAGAGGGATGGCTACCCAGGCCGTCCGTCCCGCCTGGCTCACCGGGTCCCCCCCCGCCCGTCGGGGCAACCCTCGTGGGGCACCAGCTGCTCCCTGTCCTTATCGTCGAAGCCACGAAACCGGACCGTGTCGGAACCTGTCACGTCGAAAATCGCCCACGCGGACACGGCCTCACGGTCCCCGGGTGAGCGGCCGCGCGGGTGCGCTATCCGGAGCAGCTCTGCGTTCCGGTTCACCGCGTCCCAGGTCGGCGCCGGGAGGGCCGCCCGGAGGGGGTGGCGTGGGATGTCAGCGCCCGAGAAGACCAGCTCCGCCTCGAAGCGTAGCCGATAGAACACCAGGCGCTTCTCCTCGGTGGACGCGCCCTCCAGGGTCTCCGGGTCCTGCCAGCGAACGAGCTCATCGTCCAAGACGGCAAAGGACGTCACGGTGAAGATCCCTTCCCCCAGGATGGCGAGGCGTGTTTCGGCCTCGACGGCCCGCGCGGCCTTCGACGCCGTTGCATCGCCGGCGCATTCGTTCGATTCGCCGTGACAACCGGCGAGCAGGATCAGCAGCACCAATCCAATACGAAAAGTGAGGTTATTGCAGATCCGTCGAAGCTCACGGAACGAAGCTGGGACGAGCGGGCAGGACCTGACCGTAGGCTTCGGCTGAGAAATTACTCGGCGGGGGCCGGAGCGGGCTCGGCGGTGGGTGCGGGTGCGGGCACCTCGGGCGCCGGCGCGGGGGCGGGCTTCTCGGGCACCGGCGCGGGCGCGGGCTTCTCGTCAGCAAGGGCTCTCTCGCCGGCCACCTTCACTGCGGGCTTGAGGGTAGCAGCCCGGGGTGCGGTGGGCATGGCCCGGACGCCGGCCTTGAGGGCCCCGGCACCCGTGGGCAGACCCGGTCGGGCCGCGCGCTTCGGGAAGTCGACCAGGTACTCAATCTTGGCGTCCTTGCGGAGGGCTTCGATGAGGGTCTTCTTGGCCTTGATGGACTTCTGGCTCACTACGGTCTTCTTGAGCCGCTCTTTCATCTCATCGAAGGAGTACTTCGGCTCGATCTTCTTCACGACCTCGAAGGCCGAGAAGCCGAACCGGGTCCGCACGGGACCGCCGTACTGCTTCTCTTCGAGCGCGGTTGCGGCGGCCCACATGTCCTTGTGCCGCTCCTCGCCGTCGCGGACGATCATGGGGCGCACGGCCCGGCGGCCGAGCTTGTCGTCGGACAGCTCCTTCGCGGCTTCCTTGAAGTCCTTGCCGCCCTGCACCGCAGCGAGGAACTCCTCGCCCCTGGTCTTGGCAGCGGCCTCCTCCTCGGGGGTGGCCTTCTGCGCTACCTTGAAGTTCACAACGTTGAGGCGGATCATACGGCGCTTGCCGTACTCCTTCTTCAGATCCTCGTCGCTGGGCTCGTCCAGGAGCTTCCGCGCAGTCAGGAGCTTGGCCACGGCCAGCTTCTTCCGCTCGGAGTCGATGCGGGCCTTCATCTTGTCTTTGGTCTTGGCGAAGCGCTCCATGTCCATCCCGAGAGATGAAGCCACCTCGTCGTCGGTGATGGGCTCGCCCAGGTTGGCCAGCTCCAGCTCGAGGAGCTTGTCGTTGATCAGCCGATCCACGGTGTTCTTGGTGAGCATGCGCTTCGTGATCGGCGCGCCCCGCTTCTTGGTGATGCGGGCCAGGCGCTCGAAGTACTCCGTCGCGTCCACGTCCACGCCGTTCACCCGGGCCACCACGGGGTTGTCGATGACCTCGTCGCGGGGATCGATCTTCTTGACCTCAGGATCCTCGGCCGGCTTCTCGGCGGG
>CAZNWW010000027.1:0-16697 GCA_964576155.1 uncultured Myxococcales bacterium
GGTAGTCCATCCCCGCCACCATCTGCTTGGCCTTGTAGTCGAAGCTGATGTTGTTGTGGTTCACCGGCAGGCGCCGCACCGCCGCGCCCATTGCGGCCCGCATGGGCCGGGGCAGCATGCCGAACCAGCGGGCGACCTTGTGGGCCTGGAACGTCGGGTAGCCGAGGTTGAGCTCGTCCCCTCCGTCGCCGCCGAGGGCCACGGTGACGTGCTCACGGGTGAACTCGGATAGCAAGGAAACCGGGATCAGGGAGCCGTCGGCCAGGGGCTCGTCCAGGCGGCTCATGATGCTTGGGAGCTTGTCCAGCATCACTTGCGGCGTCAGGTTCTTGTGCCGATGTGTGGTCTTGAAGTGCTGCGCCACGGTCTTCGCATGGACCGTCTCGTCGAAGGAGGGGTCTTCGAAACCGATGGAGAAGGACTGGACGTCGGGCCCCGGCCGGTGATCGCACATCGCTGCCACTATTGCGGAGGAGTCGATGCCACCGGAGAGGAAGACCCCCAGGGGTACCTCGGACATGAGGCGCATGCCCGTGGACTCCGACAGCAGGGCCCGGAGGCGCTCCGCTGCCTCGGGGACCGACGGCGGCCGGACGTCCTTCGGCGGGAAGGTGATATCCCAGTACCGCCCCCGGCGGGTGTCCTGGTCCCTACGCCAGTGGAGCCAGGTCCCGGGTTCGAGCTTCCTGACCCCCTTCAGGATCGTCCCCGGCGCGGGCACCGAGTCGAAGAGAAGATAGCGACGCAGGCTCACGGGATCGATGTCCCGCCCGACCATGGGATGCTCCAGGAGCGCGGTGAGCTCGGACCCGAAGACGAGGCCCTCCCGGGTCTCCGCATAGTACAGGGGCTTCTGCCCCATGCGATCCCGGGCCAGGAACAGGGTTCTTTTATTGGTATCCCAGATCGCTATTGCGAACATGCCGCGGAGCTCTGCGGGGGTCTCCACCCCCACCTCCTCCCAGAGGTGGACCAGGGTCTCGGTGTCCGAGTGGTTCTTGAACACGTGGCCCTTGGCCTCGAGGCCTGCGCGCAGGTCCTCGTGGTTGTAGAGCTCTCCGTTGAACGAGGTGATCACCGTCCCGTCCTCGTTGCCCATGGGCTGGGCCCCGCCCTCGAGGTCGATGATGTTCAGGCGGCGGTGCCCCAGGTGCACCCCCTCGCCGATCCAGGCTCCGTCCGCGTCGGGTCCACGATGGGCCAGGCGCTTCATCATGCGCCCCAGGACAGCGTCCGCGTCGTAGTCGGGTCGGCTCCGGTACGCGAATCCGCAGATGCCACACACGTCAGTCTTCTCCCGGGGGCAGGTTGAATCGCGTCTTGATCACGTAGGGCGTCCGGTCCTGTGACTCGTAGTAGGTGCGCATGTTGAGCTCGGCCAGGAGGCCGATGAGGACGATCTGGAGCCCCGCCAGACCGAGGAAGATCGTTGCGTAGAAGAAGGGATCCGTGAACACCGGGTCCCCCCACACGATCTTTTTGGTAATTGATCCGGCGAAGGAGAGCGCTGCAAGAAATAATGCGCTCAGGCCGAGCTTCCCGAACAGGTACGCGGGCTTCGCCGAGTAGGCCACCAGGAACCGCACAGTGAGCAGGTCCAGGATCACCCGAAAGGTCCTGGAGAGCCCGTACTTGGTCTGCCCCCGGGTGCGGGGATGGTGGTCGACCACCACCTCCTTTATCCGGCCCCCGGCCCAGGACGCGTACGCGGGGATGAACCGGTGCATCTCCCCGTAGAGGCGGATCTCCTTGAGGACCTCCCGCCGGTACGCGGCCAGGGTGCAGCCGTAGTCGTGGAGGTGGACCCCGGTGACCCAGGAGATGAGGCCGTTGGCGATCCTCGAGGGCAGGGTGCGCTTCACAAAGTTATCCTTGCGGTTCTTGCGCCAGCCCTTGGCCACGTCGTAGCCCTCTTCCAGGGTCTGAAGGAGCTTGCCGATGTCCTTGGGGTCGTTCTGGAGGTCCGCGTCCATGGGGACCACTACGTCTCCGGTGGCGTGGCGAAACCCCGCCTCCATGGCCGCGGTTTGCCCGAAGTTGCGCCGGAACGCGATCACCTTGATCCGAGGATCCTTCTCAGCCAGGCCCTCCAGGACCTCGAGGCTTTTGTCCCGGCTGCCGTCGTCGGAGAAGAGCACCTCCCATTCGAGACCCAGCGCGTCCAGGGACTCCACCAGGCGTTGGTAAAGCTCCTGGAGGTTGTCCTCCTCGTTGAACACCGGGATGACGACGCTCACGTCCATGATCAGTTCTCCTCCCCGCGCTGTTCCCGGCGGCCGGCCCAGAACAGGCCGCCGGCCACACCCAGCATGATCACGGGCCACCAGAGGTCCGCCCTGAGATGCGCCATTTCCGTGGTGGGGCTCTCCCCGGTCGCCAGCCGCACCAGGGCTGCGCCCAGGAGGAGGATCCCGTAGATCCCTAGAATCAGCGCGGACCATGTCCAGATTGAGACCATTCTCTTCGTACCGTCCGTCATGAACCGTCTCCTACCAGAACAGGATGTTCAGCGCGACGAGAACTGCAAGGGAGATCGCCGCCCAGAACCCGGGTTTTTTTATTAGGGGGGCATCGCCATCCGCGTCGCTCCTGGTCATCAGGCCCCTGACCAGCCCCTTGAGCTCCGCGTCGGGCTTCGGGGTGGTGAAGGTGCTGATAACGAAGGTCGCCGCGAGACAGACCACCCAGGCCCACGCGGCCTGCCAGACGTTCTGGGCCATGGCGCTGGGGTTCTTCGCCAGGGTGATCATGTAGATGACGCCCTCGCTGAACCAGCCGAAGCGGAAGCCCAGGTAGATGCCGAAGGAGGTGCCCATGCCCAGGAGCAGGCCCCAGAACGCACCCGCGGAAGTGCAGCGGCGCCAGAACATTCCCAGGAGCATCGTCGCGAAGAGGGGCGCGTTTACCCAGGAGAAGATCGCCTGGATGTAGTCCATGATCGTGTCGAACTGCATGGCCACGTACGCGGTGACCACGGAGAGGAAGATCCCGACGATGGTGGTGATCCGACCCACCAGCACCAGGTGCGCGTCCGACGCGTCCTTCTTGAAGACCGCCCGATAGATGTCGTAGGTCCAAACAGTGTTGAACGCGCTGACGTTGCCCGCCTGCCCCGCCATGAAGCCTGCGAGGAGCGCAGTGATCCCCAACCCCACGAGGCCCGCGGGGTAGTAGCGAGCGATGAGCACCGGGATCGCTGTGTCGTTCCAGGCCTTGCCGGTCATGGGGTGCTTCAGCAGCTCGATCTCCCCGATGGACTGGAGCTTGTAGGCGACCAGACCCGCGCCGACGACGATGATCGGCAGGAACATCTTGAAGAACGAGGCGTTGATCGGAGTCATCCGCGCGCTCCGAAGATCTTTTGATGAGAACGCGCGTTGGACCACGAGGAAGTCGGTGGTCCAGTACCCGAAGGAGAGGACGAAGCCCAGACCCATGACTAAGCCCAGCCAGGTCACCCCCATTGAGTTCTGCGCGGCGTCCCCCGAGGTGGCCCAGATGTGGGACATGTTCCGAGGTATGTCTGCGAGGAGCGCATCGAGGCCGCCCAGCTCGGAGATCCCCAGGATGGCGATCAGGAAGAGCCCCGCCCAGATCAGGAAGAACTGGATGATCTCGGTGAAGATGGCGCTCATGAGGCCGCCTAAGGTGATGTAGACCGCGACGCAGGCCGCGCTGATCCACATGCTCACGTGCCAGTCCCAGCCCAGGACCACCCGAAACACCAGGGCCATGAGGTAGAGGTTGATCCCCGACATGAGCAGGGTCATCACCGCGAAGGAGATCGCGTTGAGGATCCGGGTTTTTTCATCGAATCGGAGCTTCAGATACCCGGGTATCGAGTGGATCCGGCTGGAGTAGTAGAAGGGCATCATGTAGAGACCCAGGAAGAGCATCGCCGGGATCGCGCCGATCCAGTAGAAGTGGGCGATGAACATCCCGTACTTCATGGTGGTGCCCGCGTGCCCCAGGATCTCCAGGGCGCCGAGGTTGGCGCTGAGGAACGCGATGCCCGCGACCCACGACGAGTTGCCCCGCCCACCCAGGAAGAAGCCCTCACCGTCGTCCGCGAAGCGCTTCAGGTAGAGACCGATGCCGATGATCGCGACGAAGTACAGCGCGATGATCGTCCAGTCCAGGATGGTGAGGGTTATCATGAAAGGCCTCTCCGGCGGTCTGAGCTAGAACTTGGTAAAAAAACCGGCCTGGACGCCGAAGAGCGGCTGGGTCGCCTCACGGTTGATCTCGTTGACGAAGACCGACGCGCCGGTGCCGGGCAGGAGGAGCTGTCCCATGGCCAGCAGGGAGGTCCCGGTGCCCAGGGGGAACTCCAGCATGAGGTCCGTCTCGAAGCCTACGAAGACGTGGTCCTCCGCGTTCCGGCGATTCAGGTTCCACGACGCGGCCGTGATGAGGACCGGGTGGAACCAGTCGACGATATGGAACCCCAGGTGCGCGTCCAAGACCATGAGCCCCGCCCGGTTCAGGGAGAAGGGGCCCCAGGTGGTGGCGATGCGTTCGTCGAGGTTGTCATAGCGATCTCGCAGCTCGTCCTCGGTGAGCCAGAGGGACCGGGAGCGGTTCTTCGCTGAGCCGAAGAACGCGCCGATGCGGTTGTTCCCATCGTGCTCGTCGTCCGGGGAGAGGGCCAGGAGGTTCAGCCCCCAATGCGCGCCGCCGATGCGATGTTCCAACCCGGCCTGCATGGCCCAGGAGAGGATGTACTGGTCCCCGCCGCTCAATCCGGAGTCCTGCCACACCCCGCTCTGACCGAGGAGGTGCCCCCAGACCCGCACCTTCTGTGTCTGGTACCGCACCCCCGCCATCGCGGTGGCCAGGTAGAGGGGCCGCTCCGGGACCCGGTAATCGCCCACCCCCAGGAGGGCCGTGTCCAGGATCAACTCGTCCGTGATGTCGAACTCCCCCAGCACCCCGAGAAGGAACGCGTCGTGGACGAAGTTGTTGTCCCTTACCTCGATCCCCTCGAAGGTGGTGTCCGGGAGCTGGCCAAAAAGGACCTTGGTGCGTGCACCGGATTTCGCCACGTCAATACTGAAAAAACCGGACCAGTGGTCGAGGAAGATGCGGGAGGGATCCGCCACGTGCTGATAGCCTGCGCTCAGGGACACGCCTCGCCGGAAGTCCCAGCGGGCCCATAGCTCCCGGTGCTTCACGAGGAACGCGTCGTTCTCGCCGGGGAACCACTGGTCGACGTTGTTGCGGCTCCACGCATTCCAGCCCAACTCCACCTGGTAGAAGAGGGTCAGGTGGTCCAGGGGACGCAGGGTCAGATCCGGGCGGAAGAAGGTCGCCGCCTGGCCCACGGTCTGTCCCTCCCGGTCGTAGTACCTCGCCGATGGGTCGAAGTCCGAGTCGGTCTGGAACAGGAACGCGGTGATGAACGTCCCATGCACCTCGAATTCTTTATCAGGCTCGTCGGCAACGCCGGCAGGAGCCGCTGCGGTGATGGAGAACAGCGTGAACAGCGCGGTCAGGAGGTGGAGGCGCATCATTTCACACCTCCCTTCCCGTTCAGCACGAAGTCCTCACGGAAGAAGTAGCTCCAATCGGTCACGTCCTGGTCCGCGAGGGGTGGGCGGATCGTTATCCGATGGATCCATCCCGGCTCGTCCCGGCTCGGGTACCAGTACAGCATCTGGCGTCCAGAGTCGAAGTAGGCCGCGCCGTCACTCACCCAGACGTAGAAGCCCTCGGGGTACTGCCTCAGGGGCACGAAGAGCTCAGTGGGCGCGAGGCTCTCCTTGGACTCCATCTCGAAGACGAACTCCCGCTCGGGCACAGCCTCGCCCTTGTCCGGGTCCGAGTAGTGGTGCTGGCTGTAGAAGTGGGTATGGACGGGCTTCCCGCTCGCTGCGCGCGCGTAGGGCCGCACGTACGCGGACCATCCGCGGGGATGCCCGTCGGGTCCGATTATTGAAAAATCCTCCTTGTTCCAGCCGTCGCCGTCCTCCTCGGTGTTCTCCGGGGAGAAACACCAGACCATGCGACCCAGGCCCAGGTGCTCGAAGGCCTCGTAGTAGCGATCCAGGATCCGGGCCGAGATCTTGTAGCCCTCGGCCTTCGACGCTGCAATCCCTCCGTAGTTGAAGTAGGTGCCGAACTCGCCGAACACCACCGGGACGTTGCCCAGGTATGCGGATGCGTCGGAGGCCACCTCCTCGAGCTTCGTGGCGAAATCTCGGTAGGTCCACTCCTCGGGGATGAAGTCCCGGGGGTCCTGGTTGAACCCTGCGAAGGGGTAGATGTCGAAGTAATGGTGCGGTGCGAAGACCATCTGGTCGATGCCCTCGAGCCGGGTCATGTGCTTGTCCCACTGGGGCAGGGGCTCTGTGAGCATGCGCAGGCTCGCGCTGGGCTCGAACCAGATGATAGCTTCCGGGTCCGCGTCCTGGATGGCCTTGCCGACCCGCTCGTAGAAGGGCTGGAGGTGGTCCGAGTCAAAGGAGAGGTTGAGATCCAGGGCCGCCATCCAGTCCACCCCCGTGAGGCCCCAGGCCGCCAGGGTCTCGGGATCGTTGTCCGCGGGGATGAGCTGGAGGCCCGTGGCCAGGCTGTGCACCTGCGGCCCGAGCTCCTCCCCAAGGAGATCGGTCAGGATGCCGGTGATGGTCGTCGGGTCGTTGAGCGTAGCGGCCGCGGATGCGAGGGTGAGCATGACAAAAAAACCGCCCGGCTCGTTCATCACGTCGTAGCCGATGACGTTGTCGTAGTCCTTGGTGCGCGCCGCCAGCTCGGCGAACGCGTCCGCGTAGGCCTCCTGGAGGTAATCCTTGATGTTCCCGCCGCCGGGCGCGACCAGGTCCGGGAAGACCCTGTCCCCGGCGAAGAACGCCGCGTAGGCCCGATCCACGTCCAGGTCCAGGACGTGGTTGATCCCCCAGAAGGTCCACGGCAGGAGGGTGGTGGTCTCCTCGGGGCCGAAGCGGCCCGGGAGGTTGTCCACCAGCGCGCCCACCCAGTCGGGGAGGGACATCTCTCCGCCGTCGTCCCCGGAGAGCGCGTCCATGACCCCCCACGCAGCCATGAGGACGCCCATGTTTTCGGTGACCGTCTCGCCGTCGATGTCGTTCTCCGCGGCCACCTCCATGAGGATTGCGATGAGGGGGTTCAGCGCGCCGGGTTCCTCCAGGTCTTCGGGGAGGAGGTCCAGGTTGTCGAAGAGGGCCTGGATCAGCACGGGCTCCAGCGCGCCCAGGAGGCGGAGGGTCCCGTAGTGGGGCGAGTCGAAGTCCTTCTCCGGCATGATCGCCTCGAGGGCCCAGCGGGGCGCGCCGTCGCCCCGCACCCAGTTCGAGTAGGGCTGCGCCTCACCGCTCGGGACCATGGAGAGGACCATCTCCTCCAGGCTGCCGTGGGGGGCCGAGGTCTCCTCGTTGTAGTACGCGTACAGGTGGCGGCTGAAGATGTCCTGGTGCATGTCCACGAGGACGTAGATGCCGTGCGCTCCGGCGATGCGGACCATCTCCTCGTAGTAGTCCAGGTACTCCTCGTCGTACTCCCCACGCGCGTCGGGCTCGATGGCCTCCCAGATCGCCAGGAGACGCACAGCGTTGAAGCCCAGGCCCGCTATTTGCGCGAACCAGGCGTGGGCCTGGTCCACGGGGAAGGGCTTGCCCACGTATGAGACCGGGATCCCGGTGTCGGGGAAGGCCTCCGTCGAGGGGAACTTGGTGGAGCCGCTCAAGTTCACACCGTTGATGGTGACGTAGCGTCCGTGCTGGTCGAGGAGCCAGGGCCGCTGATGGCGCACCACCTCCCCGTCCACGCCCTTGTTGTCGACGATGCTGGTCACGACCCGGCTCGTGGTCAGGGACCACGCGGCGGCATAGGGCGGTGGATCGCCACCGCAGCCAGCCATGAACACCGCCACGCTGAGCGCCAGGACGACTCTCGAAGTTCCCATGATGCCTCCTTCCGATCGGATCCTGCCGATTCTATCCTCTACCAGGCGCAGGAGCAAGGGGAGGAGGCGCCCTATCGGGGGTGGCTTTCCGGTTGCAGCAGGGGGGGTTCTGCGTTATTACAGAGGTGCTGTGGAACAAGCAACGAACCGGGAACGATCGGAGGGCCCGATGACCCAAGACCACGACCGACGCGGCGAGACTCGCCACCGAGAGTCGATCCGATTCGTGTTTCATCACGCTGCCCGACGCACCGCTGTTACCACCTCCAATGTCAGCCGGTCCGGCGCGTTCTTCTTCGTCGCCACCAACTTCCCTGCGGGCACCCTCCTGGTGCTCGAGCCTCCAGAGCCCATCTACGGGTGCCAGGGCCTTCGGCTCCTGGCCAAGGTGGCCCACGCCCGGCGCGGCTTCCCCGCGAAGGGCAAGGGCTCCGGGATGGGGGTTCGGTGGGTCCGCGCGTTCTGCTCCGGGGGGAAGGATCCTCTGTCGCGGTTCCTCCTGCAGATCCTCGGGCTCCCCGAGGAGGCCCTGGTGCGGGTGTCTCAGAACGAGCTGGGGGACGCTATCTTCGACTTCCCGACCCTGGGCACGCCTCGTCGTCGGCCCGAGCCCGCAAGCTCGCAGGCCCAGGCCACGCCGCAGCCGGCTCAGCCCCGGGACGAGGCGGGGCACCAGAGGATCCGCTCGATCCAGCGTTCTCGTTTCTCCGTCTACGCGCCGGTGGTGTTTTCCATCGACAACATGCATTACCAGGGCCGCGCCACCTCCATCGGCTCCGAGGGGCTCACCATCGAAACCACCACCGGCGTCCCCACCCAGTTCTGCCGGGTGGCGGTGCGGTATCCACTCCGAACGGGTCGGCTCGGGGAGCGGGTTGTGCTCTTCGGAGAGGTAGATTTGGTGGTAGCAGGTGGGCCCGGCGAGCCCGGGACCTTCAATATCATGCTCACCGGATTGGACGAACTGGACAACCCCGGCGCGTTCCGCTTCTTCCTTCGTGGCCTCGCCAAGGAACGTCAGCAGGGCTGAATCAATCGTCGTCGTTGACAGTGTCCAGGATGGTGTCCACATCCTCACCGTCGCCAACCTCCGGCGGCTCGTCACGGTCGGGCAGGGAGAAGAGGAAGGTGGCGCCCTTCCCCGACTCGGACTCGATCCACATCCGTCCGCCGTGCTCCTCGACGATCTTGCGGGCGATGGTGAGCCCGAGGCCGGTGCCCTTGACCGTGTCCTTGTAAGGGATCCGGCGGCAGGGCTGGAACACGTACTCGTGGTAGCGGGGCGCTATGCCGATGCCGTTGTCTTTCACGAAGACCACGTGGCCGTCCCCGTCGGGGCGGGCGCCGATCCGCAGGATGGGTCGCGCCTTGTTGTTGTACTTCATCGCGTTGGAGATCAGGTTGTGGAGGAGTTCCGCGATCTTCATCTTGTCGCAGACCACTACGGGGAGGTCCTCGACGCGCACCTCCACGTTCTGCTCTATGAGGGAGTACTCGAAGCGCTGGAGCATCTCCTCGGTCACTTTGGTCAGGTCTGTGGAGCGGTAGGGGTTTCGGGTCCGGGTTACCCGGGATAGGGTCCGCAGGTCTTTGAGGAGTTGGGATGCGATGCCCGTGTTCTGGCGGATCTGGTCCAGGAGATACCTAGTCTCGTCGTTGACCTGATCAGCGAGATCGTTCTCGAGGAACTGCACGAAGATCTCGATATGGCGGAAGGGCTCCTGGAGGTCGTGGGACGCGATGTACGCGAAGTTGTCCAGCTCCTTGTTCACCCGCACCAGATCCTGGTTCCGCTCGGTGAGCGCTTCGTTGAGCGATCCGAGCTGGGCGTTGAGCTGCCTGGTCCGTTCGCTCTCCTGCTTTACGGCGGTCACGTTGCCGAAGACCACCATCCAGCTGACGGGTTGGTTCGGGATAGACAGCGCGTGGGTCCGCACCTGGAAGAACTGGGGACCCTCCGGGGATTGCTTGCGCACCACCAGGGGCTCCTCCTTGAAGGCGCCGGGTTTTTTTACAAGTTCCAGCAAGCGCTCGTCCAGCCCAGCGAGGCTCTCGTGGAACTCTGCCAGGTCCGGGCGCTGCCCCAGGGAGAGCCCGAGCACGGCGGTGGCGCGGGGGTTCATGTATTCGGGGAGCCCGGTCTCGTTGACCAGGACGATCCCGTCGGTGAGGTTCCACAGGATGCTGGCGATCTTGCGCCGCTCTCCCTGGAGGCTCGCCTGGCGCGCCTGGGCCATGATCGTGGCGTGGTTACACAGGGCCTGTGTCATGCGCACCGAGAGCTCGGTGAAGGCCGCTGGTTTCTGGTGCGCGGCCAGGACCACCGCCAGGAGCCCGTCCAGGGTGTAGACCCCGCTGGAGAGGATGCTGTCCAGGCGCGGCGCAGAGGGGACGTCGCCCCGGGCAGCGGGGTCGTTCGGGGCTACGATGAATTCGAAGGGCTGGCGCCCATCGGGGGCGGTGCCATCGAAGGTCTCCCGGATCCGGGAGACCAGCTGTTCCCGGGCTGCGTCGGTCAGGGGGAGCGAGGGGTTGATCCGGACCCGGACCCGGTTGCCTTCGAGGATGCCGTGGGCCACCACGGGCGCATCGGTGACCTGGCGCACCGCCTCCACCAGGCGGGCGACCAGGTTGATGGACTCCCCCGGGGCCAGGTCGTAGGTGCCCATGTCCAGGACCGCCTCGGTCATGCGGGCCTGGATTCGCAGGTTGGTCTGGAGCTGCGCGTGGATCAAGGCGTTGCGGACGATAAGTTGGACACTCTTGCGGGAAGCGAAGGGCTTGGTCAGGTAGTCGTGGATGCCGCCCTTGAGCGCGTCCACCACAGACTCCATGGACGCGTAGCCCGTCATCATCAGAAAGACCGTATCCTCGGAGACGAGGCGGCCTTGCCGTACGAACTCCAGCCCGTCGAGGTCGGGCATCTTGAGATCCACCAGGGCCACCTGGGGATGTTCGTACTCCAGGATCCGCAGGCCGTCTCTGGGGTCGGTGCTGCCAAGGACCTCCACGTCGGGGCCCTCGAGGTACTCCGTGAGGAGCTCCACCACCGTGACCTCGTCATCGATGATGAGGACCGCAGGGCGCGCCCCCGGAAGGAGGGCCTCCTCCCCGCCGGGGGTTGGGGGGGTGACCGTGAGATCTGTCATGCTTGGCTTAGTCCGAATCCCGGGCCACCACCTGCACATAGAGGCGGTCCAGGTTGGAGATGATGTCTAGGAGGTTCTCCGGCTGGACGGTCTTGGAGATGAACGAGAAGGCGCCGTAGTCGTAGGCCTGGACGATGTCCTCCTCTTCTTGAGAGATCGTCAACATGATCACCGGGATCACCGAGAGCGCCTCGTCCGCGTGCATGCGCTTCAGCAACTCCAGGCCCGTGAGGCGGGGCAGGTTGATGTCCAGGAAGATCACGTCGGGCAGCTCATCCGTGGCCCTGCCCTTGAGATACTCCCAAGCCTCCTCGCCGTCTTGGATGGCGTGGATCTCGTTGAGGAACTTGGCCTCGCGCAGGGCGCGCTTGAAGATGTAGATGTCGCCCTCGGAGTCTTCGACCAACAGAATCCGTGCCGGCCTGTAGGTGTCCGCCATCATGCCTCCTCCCCGCCTCGGGGGGCGGGCTGGTGCTCTAATCAGTGTTCGTTCCGTCTTAGTTCAATACCCTTACGGACGAGTGTAGCAAATCTATCAGCCACTGCAAGGGCTGCGGAGGCCACGTGTCCGTGGTCCAGCAAGCCCTCGCCAACCCCCGCCGCCAGATTGGTCACGCAGGAGATCCCCAGAATGCGCGCGCCCATCTGGCGCAGGGCGAGAACCTCCTGCACCGTGGACATCCCGACGACGTCCGCACCCATGCCCGCGACCATGGCCACCTCGGCAGGGGTCTCGTAGCTTGGTCCCGGCATGGCTGCGTAGACCCCCTCGTCCACGGGGATGCCTGCGCCCCGCGCGAAGCTCAGGACCTCCCGGGACCAGCTTTGGTCGTACACGGTGGTCATGTCGGGGAAGCGGGGCCCCCACGAGTCGGGGTTGGGCCCGGCGAGGCAGCTGATGCTCTGGAGATTGAGGTGATCCTTGAGAACCACCAGGGTCCCCACGGGCACCTGGGGCAGCACGCTCCCTGCAGCGTTGGTCAGGATGAAGTCCTCTGCCCCCCACAGACGCAGCGCACGCACGGGGAGGACCACTTGATCCGGTGAAAAACCCTCGTAGAGGTGGACGCGGCCCTGCATCGCTGCGACTCGAGAGCCCTCCATCGTGCCGGTGACCAGGCGCCCGGCGTGGCCGGGCACTGTCGAGGTCGGAAACCCAGGGATATCTTCATAATCTAAAGAGATCTTGTCCTCGATGGCATCAGCGAGGCCGCCCAACCCACTCCCCAGCACCATGGTCGCCTCGGGAGTCCAGCCCGGACGCGCTTGCCGCAGGTAGGCTACCGCCGCATCCACCGCCGCCGCCCGCGCCGCCGTCGTCGTTATCGTGTCCGTCATTCTCTCCCCCCTGTGGGAGGGGCGTCCACGCCCCGATTCCTTAGATCAACACCGCCACCACACAAGCCGACAGGCAAGACACCAGGAAGCCCGCAATCATTGCGCGCACGCCGAACCGGGCCAGCTCCCCCCGTCGTCCCGGTGCGAGCGCGCCGATGCCGCCGATCTGGATCGCAATGGACGAGAGGTTGGCGAAGCCACAGAGCGCGTAGAGCGCGAGCACCCGGGATCGCTCCGACAGCGCAGACGCGCCGCCCTTGAGGATCTTGGTCAGGTCGGAGTAGGCCATGAATTCGTTCAGGATCATCTTCACGCCGAGGAACCGCGCCACCGAGGGCGCGTCCTCCGGGCCGGTTCCCAGCAGGAGCGCAAGGGGAGTGAGGAGCTTGCCCAGGACCCACTGCAGCGCGTCGGGCCGTCCGTCGGGGCCCACCCGCTCCAAGCCGATCCACCCGAGCATTCCGGAGAGGAGGCCGTTGACCAGGGCCACCAGTGCGATGAACGCCAGGAGCATCGCGGCAACGTTGGCCGCCAGCTTCAGCCCCTCCGACGCCCCCCGGGCCGCCGCCCCGATAGCGTTGGGATCCCGCTCCTCCCCGCCGCCCTTAGCGTGCGAGAACCCCTCCCCCTCTCCCTTGTGGGAGGGGCTTTCCAGCCCCGATTCTTCGCTGTGGGAGGGGCTTTCCAGCCCCGAATCCCCCAATCCATGCAGCGTCTCCGGAGTCCCCGTCTCCGGCAACAGTATCTTCGCGGCCATCAGCGCGGCCGGCGCGTTCATCAGGCTCGCGGCCAGGAGATGCCCGGCGACATCCGGGGCCAACCCCTCGAGCATCGCCGCGTACGCAATGATCACGCCCCCGGCCATGGTCCCGAAGCCGGCGACCATCACCGCCATGAGCTCCGACGGCGTGAGCCCGACCAGATAGGGGCGCACCACCAGGGGTGCCTCGGTGTGCCCGACAAAGACATTGGCTGTGGCGTTCATCGCCTCGGCTGCTGAGATCCCCATGGTCTTGCGCAGAACCCAGGCGAGGCCCCGCACGATCCACTGCATCACGCCGAGGTGATACAGGACCGCCATGAGGGACGAGAAGAAGATGATCGTGGGCAGGACCATGAAGAGGAAGCAATGGAGCGCGGGGTGGATCTCCCCCGCGCCGCTCCCCATGAGGAACTCCGTGCCGGCCATCGTATACTGCAGCAGTCCCTGCACCGCCCGGTTGACACCCAGGAAGAAGGACGTGCCCACGGGGGTGAGCAGCATCAGCACCGCGAGGCCGACTTGCAGTCCAGCGCCCCAGGCCACCATGCGCCAGGGGATCCGCTTGCGGTCCGAGGACAGGAGCACGAAAACCCCGAGGATCAGCAGGTAGCCCACCACGGGCAGGAGGCGCTGATACACGAAGCTCAAGAGATCTCCTCCAGCACCAGCGGCGTCACCGCCGGTTCATCATCACCGATAGCGTACGCACCCGAGAGCATCCGCTGACACGCAGCCAGCCGGTGCGTGTCGTTCGCGTGGATCTCCAGGATCGGCTCCCCGGCCTCTACCCGCTCACCGACCCGCTTCATGACCTCAAAGCCTACCGCGGGGTCCACCGCGTCGGTGAATTTTTCCCTGCCGACGCCCAGAACGCAGGAGGCCGCGCCAACCTGTTCCGAGTCTACGCTGGTGATGACGCCGGCGCGGGGCGCCTCCCAGGGCACGACTTCCCTGGCCGAGGCCAGCGCGTCGGGATCGTCGATGAACGCGGGGTCACCGCCCTGCGCGACGACCATCTCCCGCAGCTTGTCCAGCGCGCTGCCGTCAGCGACAGCCTTGTCAACCATGGAACCAGCGTCTGCCGCGCCCGCGGCCAGGCCGCCCAGGCGCAGCATCGCCGCAGCGAAACGCTTTGTGAGCTCTGTGGTGTCGTCGGGGCCCTGGCCCCGGAGGATGTCCACAGTCTCCTTGATCTCCAGCGCGTTGCCCACGTACCGCCCCAGGGGCTGGCTCATGTCCGTGACGAACGCGTGGACCTTCATGCCCAGCGCGCCGCCCAGGTCCACCAGGGTCCGAGCCAGGGCGACGGAGTCCTCCCTGGTCTTCATGAACGCGCCGCTGCCGCTCTTGACGTCCATCACCAGACCTCGCACCCCCGCCGCCTTTTTTTTACTAAGTATCGACGACGCAATGAGTGGTATCGATGACACCGTGGCGGTCACGTCCCGCAGCGCGTAGAATTTTTTGTCGGCGGGCACGAGCTTGGCGGTTTGTCCTACAATGCAGCATCCGACGCCCTCGACGATCTCCCGGAAGCGGTCCCCCGAGAGGTCCACCCGGAAGCCTGTGATCGACTCCAGCTTGTCCAGGGTGCCGCCGGTGTGGCCCAGGGCCCGCCCCGAGAGCATGGGTACCTTGCCGCCCAGGCTCGCAACGATCGGGGCCAGGGGCAGGGAGATCTTGTCGCCGACGCCGCCGGTGGAGTGCTTGTCCACGTAGGGCCCCGCCCCGGTGAACTCCAGCACCTCCCCCGTCGCTATCATCTCCCGGGTCCAGGCGGCGAGCTCGTCGGTCTCCATGCCCCGGAACCAGATCGCCATCAGGAGCGCGCTGGCGTGGTAGTCCTCGATGGCGCCGCCTACGTACCCGTGGATGAAGGTCTGCGCCTCCGACCGTGTGAGCGCACCCCCGTCCCGCTTGGTTCTGATGATGTCATAGGGTCGCATCGCTTGACCTCTCGCAGTCACGGCGTGATTATGTATCAGATTCGTCGATCGGCAAGGATTTGGGGAGGTTTTCATGAATGATAACGAGCTGCTCGCCGCCATTCGCGGCCTGACATACGAGGAAAACGGGACCACAAAGCTGGCCTGCGGGACGGCCCACGACTTCGCGGGTAAGGATGCGGCGATCCTCAAGGAGATCGGCCGCCTCTGCAACGACCACGACATCCGCATCACCAGATGTCAGCTCGGCTGCTTCGAATAGCACAAGTTCCCCCCCCTGTGGGAGGGGCTTTCCAGCCCCGACTCCCCTCTCCCCCGTGGGAGGGCCTTTGTAGCTGAGCTGAGCGGACGCAGTTCGCTCGTGCGAAACTGATGCCCTATGGGTACAGGCCCGAATGAGTTGTAGCGAATGATCAACCTCCCCAACTGGCTCCTCATAGGCGCAGCGGGCCGCAACGCGGGCAAGACCGAGCTCGCCTGTGCGCTCATCGCCAGCCACAAGCCCGTCGCAGCGGTGAAGATCACCGTGGTCCGCCCGGAGAACACCGGCGGCTGCCCCCGGGGCGGCGAGGGCTGCGGCGTCTGTAGTTCAGTGAACGAGACCCCTTACTGGATCCGCGAGGAGACCAACCCTGACGGCCCCAAGGACACCGCCCGCCTCCTCACCGCTGGCGCGTCCCCGGTCCTCTGGCTCTGCTGCCGCCTCGCAGCGCTCCCCGAGGCCTTGCAAGCCCTCCTCCCCCGTCTTCCGAACCTCCCCGTCATCGCCGAATCCAACTCCCTCCGCCACCTCGTCACCCCCTCCCTCTTCGTCATGGTTCGCCTCAAGGACGACCGAGCCTTCAAGCCCTCCGCCCGCGCGGTCCTCCCCCACGTGGATCGCCTGATCCGCTCCGACGGTGCTGCATTCGATCTGGACCTCGACGACGTGGTCTACGAGGACGGCCTCTGGAAGCTGAAATAGGAGCTTCGATGGGTCCTGTGTCACGCCGGTGGAATTTCCTTTGCCACAGGAGCGTCATCGGGGGATGATGCGCTAAATACCGAGGAGGACTCCCCATGAAGAAGATGCTTGTACTTTGCGTGATGGCTGCGTTCCTGGCCGTTGGTTGCGGCGGCGAGAAGAAGGACGGCGAGAAGAAAGACGAGGCCAAGAAGGAAGAAGAAAAAAAGGAAGAAGGCAAGAAAGACGAGGCCAAGCCGGAGGAAGGCAAGAAGGACGAGGCCAGGCCCGAACAGAAGGACGAGGCCAAGCCCGAGGAGAAACCCGAGACGCTCACTGGTCCGGCCCTCTGGACAAAGTCCTGCGATCACGCCACGAAGCTGATCCTCGCGTCCGGGCCGCCGATGAGGGGCATCCCCGAGGAGGCCAAGGCCGGCATGGCGGAAGAACTTCCCACGGAGTGCTACGCAGCGTTCAAGCGGACCGGCGGCGCGGCCGCTGACGAGTCAGCGATCTGCATGCTGGCGCTGAAGGAGTTCTCCCCCGAGGGCTTCGGGAACTGCGAGCCAAAGGGCGAGGTGGAGGAGGCCGGTAAGGATGGCGAGGAGAAGTAGCGCGTCTTCGGGGCCGGAAG
>CAZNWW010000028.1:0-8541 GCA_964576155.1 uncultured Myxococcales bacterium
AGATCTGCGCGGCCGCGTCCGTGGAGCAGATGAACAGCCCCTCCTCGGCGTGCGCGACATTGTCCAGGGTCAGGGCGTAGTCCACCAGGTTCGGGATGTCGACCACCCGCCCGATGTTGGCGCCGCAATGACAGGCGAACACGCCCACGCGGACGTCCTCCTCCTCGACGTCCCGCTCCTGAGGGTAGACCCGCTCCCGGGCGAGGTTTCCCCGCCGTGAATCCAGGAGCTCGCCCACCATGGCGTTGGCCCCGCTGGCCGTCATCACCGACTCGGGGATGTCGATGGGGCCCTGGAACGCGCCGGCGATGAAGACCCCGGGACGGGTCGTCTGGATGGGGTTGACGGGATCCGTTTTGCAGAAGCCGTGCCCGTTGAGCTCCACCCCGAACTGGGCCGCCATCCCCTCGACGTTCGCGGGGGGGCACAGCCCGACGCCCAGCACCACCAGGTCGAACTCCTGCTCCTTGACCCCTTCGTCGTTGGTTGCGTACCGGACCGTCACGTTCTTCGTATCCGGGCTCTCCCTGCCGATGGCAACGTAGCTCCGGATGAACTCTATCCCGGGGAGCTTCTCCGTCCGCTGGTAGAATCGCTCGAAGTCCTTGCCGTACGACCGGATGTCGTTGTGGAAGATGGTCGCCTCGGTGTCCGCGTTGTGATCCTTGGACAGGATCACCTGCTTCTGGATGTAGGAGCAGCACACCGAGGAGCAGTAGCTGTTGCCGCCCTCGATGACCTGGCGGGAGCCGACACAGTGGATCCAGGCGATCTTGTGGGGGTGTTTTTTATCCGAGGGGCGGAGGATCTCACCTTCGTGTGGCCCGGTGGCGCAGAGGAGCCGCTCGAAGTCGAGGCTGGTCACCACGTTCTCGATCTCACCGTAGCCGTAGTCGCCCCGAACCTCGGGGTCGAAGACGCCATAGCCGGGGGAGAGGACGATCGCGCCGACCTTGATCTCCTGCTTCCGGGCCTTCTGCTTGAAGTCGATGGCCTCGTTCTTACAGACGCCGGTGCAGATCGAGCATTTCTCCTCTTCGAGATAGAGGCAGCGATCGTCGATGTAGGGGACCAGGGGCACCGCCTGGGAGAAGTAGATGTGGACGGCCTTGTTCCCCGAGAGATCCTGGTTGAACGGATCCGGCACCTCGACGGGGCAGTACTCGACGCAGGTGGTGCAGCCCGTGCACTTGTCCTCGATGATGTACCGGGGTTTTTTAGTGAGGGTGACGTTGAAGTCTCCGGCCTCGCCCTCTACGCGGTCCACCTCGGTGTAGGTCAGGATCTCGATGTTGGGATGCCGGTCACATTCGATGAACTTGGGCGACTCGATGCACATGGAGCAGTCGTTGGTGGGGAATGTCTTGTCGAGCTGGGCCATCTTGCCGCCGATGGTCGGCGACCTCTCGACGAGATAGACCTTGAACCCCGACGTGGCGAGATCGAGCGCGGCCTGAATCCCGGCGATCCCTCCACCCACAACCATGACATCTCCGACGTCGTCGGCCGCGACACCGTCTACCAGCTGGTCGTTCTTGATTTCGTTTCCCACGGCTCTATGTCCTTGAGGGGGTGTCATCGTTTCCCGACATCGCTTCATGGATGATCTCGGTGATGTCCTTGACCTCCAGGACATCCTCGTAGTCCAAGGTCAATCTGCTCTCTTCGAAGTTGGTGATGCAGTACGGGCAGGAGGTGACCAGCACCTCCGCGCCGGCCGCCTCGGCCTGGCGCAGCCTGAGGTTGGAGAAGCGCTCTTCCTTGGGCGTCTCCATCCAGACCCCGCCGCCACCGCCGCCGCAGCAGAGGCCGTTCTCTCGGTTGTCGGTCATCTCGACCAGGTCCAGCCCGGGCAGCCCGTCCAGGATCTCCCTGGGCTCGTCATAGATGCCGTTATGCCGACCCAGGTAGCACGGATCGTGATAGGTGACCTTCTTTCGGTACTCCCCGGTGAGTTCGAGCCTCCCCTCGCTTATGAGCTCGGCCAGGTACTGGGAGATATGGACGACCTCGAAGTTCACCATGAACTCCGGGTACTCGTTCTTGAAGGTCTCGAAGCAATGGGGAGAAGACACCAGAATCTTCTTCACCCCGCGATCGACGAAGGTCTTGATGTTCTCCCTGGCCAGGATCTTGAAGACCTCTTCGCCGCCGGTCTTGCGGATGCTCTCACCGCAGCAGCTCTCCTCTGCCCCCAGGATCCCGAAGTCGACGCCGGCCTTTTTGAGGATCTCCGCGGTGGCGACTGCGACCTTCTTCATCCTAGGGTCGTAGCTCAGGTAGCAGCCGACGAAGTAAAGGATCTCCATCCCTTCGGAGAAGGGCTTCAGAGACAGCTCCTTCGCCCAGTCCGCCCGGTCCTTTCGCTCTTCACCCAAGGGGTTTCCATCGGAGCGGAGGCTCGCCTCTGCGGTGCGCGTCCCGCGAGCCGAGGCAGGAAACACACCATACTCAGAGGCGATCCTGCGGACGGCCACCCCCACCTCGATCTGCCCCACGCCCCGGGGACATTGCGACGGACAGGTCCCGCAGGTGGTGCAGCGCCAGATATCATCGAACTCGATCTCGGACAGACCGAGGCCGGCCTCCCGGACGATCTTGCGGATGCTGAAGTCCCTGACCCTGTTCCACGGGCAGACGACGTCGCATTTACCGCATTGATAGCAGAGCTTGCTGATCTCCCCACCGGTCTCCTTGATCATCTCGATGATCTCGGCGTAGGGGGCGATCGTCTCCAGTTTTTTATTGCCCATCCCGGCTAGCCCTTCTTCGACATCCGGGCGACCGTATCCATGATCTTCTGCCATCCGTGCTTGTCAGCGAGGGATTCCAGGCTGATCTCGATCTCCTCGGGGGCCTCCTCCTCTTCGACTTCCTCTTCCCGCTCCACGTAGGTCAGGGCATCCGCCAGGCACCACTTGACGCACATGGGCTCGGCCAGGGTCGGGTCGGACTCGCACATGTCGCACTTCAGGGGGAGACCGGAGTCGGGCTCCTTGAAGAGATCCCGGGAGGGGCACGAGGCCCTGCAGAAGGAGCACTCATCGTACTCTTTGCCGTCGATGGTGTACTTGTCCCTGCCCGCGCATTCCGCGACCGCGTACTCCCCAGCGTAGACCGGGATGTAGATGTCCCGCAGGGGCTCGTGGATCACCCGGATCCGAGCCCGCTGAGGGTTGTTGCTGCTGTACTTCGGCGCCGCGTGGAACGCGGAACAGATCAGCTCGCAGGCCCGGCAACCGTTGCATTGGTCCACATCTATCTTGATTGTCTTGATGACCTTCGTCTTCTTCTCGCCCTTCACGATTCAAGTCCTCCGCCCTCGTCAGCGCTCAGGATCCCCCTCTCGAGGAAATCCTCTGCGACGTAGCCCAGGCCCAGCTCGTTGAGCGACTCACGGGTCGGGATGCCTTCCTGGTTCCAGCCCTTGAATTCGTAGTACCTGTTCAGGAGCTCTTCCTCGAGCTCGGGGAATCTCTTCTTCCAATGGTCTGCGGGGGGCTTCTCGTCCTTCCTCCGCATGCCTCTCCTGATATTGACGGCCCGAACCAGGTTCCGGCTCCTTCGGGCGATCTGGGTCAGGGTCTCCTCGTCCATCTCGATCCCGACGCCGGCGGAGACGAACTTCGGCAGGTTGTGGATGTGATACGGGGGCTTCAGGTGGAAGGACGACAGGCCGGTGCAGATCCCCAGGGCGTCATCGATGTAGTGCATCCGCTCCATCCAGTCGACTATGTCGCAGGTAGCGTCGACGCCGGGATAGTAGGGGTTCGAGAACTCTCCCCGCGGGTCCCAGCCCAGGAAGTACTCCTTGAACCTGTCATCAGGGACCTGGAACCAGTCCTTGACGAAGGCCTCCCTGTGCTTCCTCTCGGGGAACGGCCCCTGGGGAAACTGCCCCTCGATCTGGGTGATGTTCATCTTCGCGCCGGTGCTGTACATGAGGAAGTAGATGGGATTGAGCATGGACAGCTTAAGGGGCAGCTGCTCGTGTTTTTTTATATTGTTGTGCGCGTACTCGTGCGCGCCCTTGCCGATCCTCTCCGCGGCCCAGTGGGTCCCGTCGGCCAGGATGTCCCCGATCCCCTCCCGCCGGACGATCCTGTCCAGGAGCCAGAAGAACCTCTCCTCGTTGTCCTCGGGCAGCCCGGGCATGTCCTCGTCGGTCAGGATGCCTGCTTCGTAGAGTTCGAGGGCGAAGGCCATGACCTGGGGTGTCGAATAACCGTCCACCCCGTACTCTGTGGCGGCCTGGGCGATTCGGAAACCGAAGTCCAGGTCCGACATGGCGGCCATGGTGTAGGTCAGCTTCGAGAAGCACTTCATCATGTAGGTCGAGAGCCCCGGCATGGAGATCGTCGCCCCGCATTTGAGCGGACAGTTGTAACAACTGATCAGGCGCGTCCGCGCTTTCTCCATCGTCTCTTTCCACGCGGCCGCGACGTCCTCGGTCCAGAAGCCCTTTCGGCGAAGGCGGGAGTTCCCCCACATGAAGTTCTCGGTGTGCCATTTTTCATCGTGGACCGCCATCTCCTGCGGCGAACCGAGCCTGGCAAGGATGGGGATGACCCCGGGGATCGGGTTCTCTTCACGGAACTTGATGTACTCCAACGCCTCGTTGCAGAGCTCCAGGAACTCCGCCGGCTTCGCGATGTTCAAGTCCTTGGTTCCGCGGACTACAACGGCCTTCAGCCCCTTGTCCCCCATGACCGCGCCGATTCCGCCGCGGCTGGCGCTGGATCTGCCCTGCTCGATGGACGCGTAGAAGACCCTGTTCTCACCGGCCATGCCGATGGCAGCCACCTGGGCTTTCGGCTCGTCCAGCTCCTCGCGGAGGAGCGTCGCCGTCTCGACCGCGCCCCTCCCTTTCAGATGAGACGCGTCGCGGAGTTCGACCTTGTCGTCGTTGATCCACAGGTAGACGAGATCCGGGGATTTGCCGCGGAGGATCACCTTGTCATAGCCCGCGTATTTGAGTTCCGGCGCCCAGAACCCCCCCATCATCGAGAACGCCATCAACTTGGTCTGGGGAGAGATCGTGGAGACGATGGTCCGGTTGGCGCCGGTGGCAGGGGTGCCGCACAGGAGGCCGGTGCTGAAGATGAGCAGGTTCTCGGGGGAGAAGGCCTCGACCTCGGGTGGGACGCGATCCCAAAGGAGCTTGGCGTTGGTACCCAGTCCGCCGAGGAAGAGTTCCGTCTCTCTCGGGTCCGTCGCCACCCTCTCGATGTTCCCCCTGGTGAGGTCGATCTCTAGATTGAACCCAGTCTCTGCGTACCTCATTTTCTTCCCTTGTCCCGCCTGATCCGGCCACAAGCTGACCAGAAACCAATTTTGGTCAGTGTTCCATGTGCTTATGCGCGGCGCAAGTAAAAAATGGCTTCGCCTTGTCCCGTAAACTTCTGCTCGACGGAGGACAACCGAGCAGGTATTACTGATTTCCGGCAGATGGGAAGCCGAGGAGGATGCGACGCCATGACCACACCAAAGCAGAGCTTCCTGCCGATCCGCGCAGCGAGCGGGATGAAGACCCTGATGGAGGCCTACTTCCGGGAACTCGACGAGGCCGCAAAGACCGGTTCCAGGAAGATCGCGTGGTGCACCAGCGTGGGCCCAGCCGAGCTACTTCGGTCCATGGGCTTCCTGGTGTACTTTCCTGAAAACCACGCGGCCATGCTCGGCGCAACCCGGAGCGCGGAGGACTGCATCCCCGTGGCGAACACCATGGGCTACTCACCGGATATATGCTCGTACCTCACCAGCGACGTCGGTGCGTACAAGCGGGGCTTCACCCCGCTCTCCCGGGCCTACCCCGGGATCGAGACGGTGCCCCGCCCCGACGTGCTGGTCTACAACACGAACCAATGCCGGGACGTGCAGGACTGGTTCCATTGGTACCACCGGGAGTTCGAGGTGCCGGTGCTCGGTATACACACCCACCGGGGTGTGGGCGAGGTGACCTCCGCACACGTGGACTCCGTGGCCTCGCAGATGGAGGCGCTCATCGAGCCCCTCGAGGCCGTCGCAGGCCGCAAGTTCGACCCCGCAGCCCTGCGCGAGACCCTGAACATGTCCCGGGAAACCAGCGTGCTCTGGAAAAAAGTCCTCCGGACCGCCGCTAACCGACCCTCGCCGATCACCTTCTTCGACTCGTGCATCCACATGGGGCCCGCGGTGGTCCTCCGTGGTGACGAGCGGGCCAACACCTACTATCGGCTGCTCCTCGAGGAGATGGAGGAGCGGGTCGAGCAAGGAATCGGCGCGGTGGACGGGGAGCAGTTCAGGATCTACTGGGAGGGGATGCCCGTCTGGGGCAAGCTCCGGAACCACTCCGGGCTGTTTTCATCGTTGGACACATGCGTGACCGCGTCGACCTACTGCAACTCCTGGGTCTTCGACCAGTTCGACCCGGAGGCCCCGTTCCGCAGCATGGCGCGGGCGTACACGGAGCTCTTCATAGTCCGCTCCGAGAACGAGAAGGAGGCCTATATCCGGGGGATGTGCGACACCTTCGGGATCGACGGCATCGTCTTCCACGACGCCAAGACCTGCCCCAACAACTCCAACAACCGCTACGGCATGCCCGAACGGCTGGTCGAAGACGGCAAAGTCCTCACCCTGGTGATCAACGGCGACCTGAACGACCTCCGCTGCTATTCAGACGCAGCGACTCGAACTGCTATCGAAGCGTTTACTGAACAACTGGGCCAGAGGGCCTGAGCTGTGAGTTTCTTCGGCGGCCTGGACGTCGGCGCGTCCGCGACCAAGGCAGTGATCGTCGACGCCCGGGGCAAGATCCTCGGCGAGGCGATCAGGCGGACCGGTGTGGACATCCCGAGAGGCGCCGACGCGTGCCTCGATGACGCCCTGGCCGCGGCCGGACACACCCGAGACGACCTGACCGCTATCTTCTCCACGGGCTTCGGGCGGCACGAGGTCCCCTTCGCCACGGGCGCGAAGACCGAGATCAGCTGCCACGCCCGGGGGTGCTTCCACCACTTCCCGCGTGCCATCACGATCATCGACATCGGTGGCCAGGACGCCAAGGTCATCCGCCTGGGCGCAAAGGGCGCCACCATCGACTTCAAGATGAACCGAAAATGCGCGGCCGGGACCGGCGCATTCCTGGAAGAAATCGCAGAGCGCCTCGAGGTCCCCCCGGACGAGGTCAATCGGCGCGCAACAGCCTCGACGGAGACCGTATCCCTTGGCAGCTACTGCACCGTCTTCACCAAGACCGAGATCCTGGCGCGGATGCGCGAGGGCAAGCCCCTGGACGCGCTGCTGCGGGGGGTCCTGGAGTCTGTGGTGAAGAGGGTCCTGGAGATGGCCATGCCCGACGGCGAGGTGGTGATGTCCGGCGGCGTGGTCACGCACCACCCCCTGGTCGTCACGCTCCTGGGAGAGCGCCTGGGCCGCCCGGTGCACCTGCCGCCGTCCCCCCAGACCATGGGCGCGCTCGGCGCCGCACTCCTGGCGAAAGAAACGCTGCAGAAGAAATCTGAAAGCTGACGCAGAGGAGACCGAACGAGATGACGCGGAACACGACCCTGGATCCCCTGTACAGGCCCCGCGGCGTAGCAGTCATCGGCGCCTCCAACAAGCCCCTCTCCATCGGCCACCGTGTCGTGACCAACATCCTGGAGAACGGCTACGAGGGCGGGGTCTACCCGGTCCATCCCAAGGAGACCGAGGTGCTCGGCCTCAAGGCGTACCAGTCGGTGATGGACATCCCCGGGGACGTGGACCTGGTCAACATCTGCATCCGCAACACCTTCGTCCCCCGGGCCGTGGAGGAATGCGGCAGGAAGGGCGTCAAGTTCGTCATAATCCACACCGGCGGCTTCCGAGAGGCCGGCGGTGACGGCACGGTCCTCGAAGATCAGGTGATGGAGGCAGCAAACAAATACGGCGTGAGGGTCTACGGACCCAACTCCCAGGGTGTGATGAACTCGGACCCCGGGGTCTCCCTCTACGCGAACTTCACCTTCACCCCCATGAAGCCGGGCGGGGTCTCGATTCTAGCGCAGAGCGGAGGGGTGGCCGAGCTCCTCAACCTGAACCTCCGAGAGCGGGGCATGGGCTTCAGCCTCTACGCGAGCAATGGCAACGCGCGGGACGTGAGCATCCCCGAATTACTTGAATATTTCGGCCAGGACGAGGCCACGCGCGTAATCATGCTTCACGTGGAGAGCATGCAGGACCCCAAGTTGTTCATCGACACGGTCTCCAAGATTACACCGCACAAGCCCGTGCTGGCGGTGAAGTCCGGCAAGACCGCTGAAGCCTCCAAGGCGATCTCGTCCCACACGGGCTCCCTCATGGAGGCGGACACCTTGAGCGACGCCATCTTCGAGGCCGCAGGCGTGATCAGGTATCACGCCATGGAGGACATGGTCGACGCAGCCGTAGCGTTCGCCAGCCAGCCGCTGCCGGCGGGCCCACGGGTGGGCTTCATCACCAACGCGGGCGGGCCGGGCATCATCGCTGTGGATGAATGCGTCGGGCGGGGGCTGGAGATGGCCACCCTGGAGGCTCAGA
>CAZNWW010000028.1:8551-16577 GCA_964576155.1 uncultured Myxococcales bacterium
TGTGAAAAACTCGTTGCCGGGCTCCCGCGGGAAGCCCACTGCGAGAACCCGGTGGACACGGCAGCGACCGCGGGCCCCCCGCACTTCGAGGCCGCGACCGCGGCGCTCCTGGCCGACCCCAACGTGGACGCTGTACTGGTCAACATGGTCACCCCCTTCTTCGTGGACAGCCCGGGGAACGCAGCGGCGATCGTCGAGCAATGGGCGGCCTCCGGAAAAAAGAAACCCCTGGTCACCGTGGCCATGACCAACGAAAACTGGGCGTCCACGGTTGACACGATCAAGGACGCGGGCATCCCAGCCTACGCGTTCCCTGAGACCGCGGCCAAGGTGCTCCACGACATGGTGCGGTACCGAAAGATCCAGGCCAGATCCATCGACGTGATGGAGACGGTGACCGGGGACAAGGAGAAAGCCCTCGAAATCATCGAAGAGGCCAGGGCGGCGGGGAGCGGCTTCCTGGCTGCGCGGCGGGCCTTCGAGATCCTCCGATGCTACGGGATCCCCTTCCCCGAGTACCGCTCGGTGTGTACCGAGGCGGCGTGCAGGGCGGCGGCCGCGGAGCTGGGCTTCCCCCTGGTTCTGAAGGTGGAGGCCGAGGAGGTCGTGCACCGCACGGACGAGGGCGGCGTTCTCATGGGAATCGAGGACGAGACCTCAGCGATCGAGGGCTTTCGGACCCTCATGGAGCGGTTCGCAAGGTACGAGCCCTTCGTCACCATCCTAAAGCAGCTCCCGCCCGGCCGGGAGGTGATCGTCGGCGCGAAACGTGAGGGGGGCATGCCCCTGATCATGGCCGGCCTCGGCGGGATCCACGTCGAGGTCTTCAAGGACGTCGCGTTCCGCCTGGCCCCGTTCTCCAGGAGCCGGGCCGAGGAAATGTTCAGGTCCCTTCGGGGCTTCCCCCTGCTGGAGGGTGTGCGGGGCCAGGCCCCGGCAGACCTCCCGTCCCTGGTGGACGTCGTCCTGAAGATCCAGCAGCTTGTGACGGACCTCGATGAGATCGTGGAGCTGGACCTGAACCCGGTCCTGGCCTACGAGGACAGTGCGTTCGTAGTAGATGTGCGCATAAAGGTGTGAGGTAGCCATGGCGAGTTGGCTGAACTTCGGAGAGATTGTTTCAGTAAACGCCTCTAAGTGGCCGGACCGCGAGGCCCTGACCGACGCGGACCGACGCTTCAGCTGGGCCGAGTTCGACGAGCGGGCCAACCGCTTGGCCAACGGGCTCCTGGCCATGGGGCTCCAGAAGGGTGACAAGGTCGCCATCCTCCTGGAGAACTGCGTCGAGATCATCGAGCTCTTCGCGGCCACAGCCCGCGCCGGCTTGGTGGCGGTGCCCATCAACTTCCGCCTGGTGGCCGAGGAGGTCCTGTACGTCACCACCAACTCCGACGCCAAGGCCTTCATCGTCCACGACCTCTTCCTCTCGTCTCTGGAGCCCGTGCGTGAAGACCTGGAGAAGATCTCGGACTTCGTGTTGGTTGGGAAAGAGCCAAAGGACGGCTACGAGTCCTACGAGGACCTCCTCACAGGATCCGCCCCCGCAGCGCCGGACCACGCCGTGGCCCCAGCAGACACCTGGATAATGCTCTACACATCCGGCACCACGGGGGTGCCAAAGGGCGTCGTCCGCTCCCACGAGTCCTACATCGCCTTCTACCTGATCAACGGCATCGACTTCCGCTTCGACGAGAACGATGTCTGCTTGAACGTGATGCCCCTCTGCCACGTGAACTCAACATATTTTACCTTGAGCGTCCTCTACGTAGGCGGCCGGGTCCACGTGCACCCGGCCATGGGTTTCGTCGCCGCGGATGTCCTCAAGATAATCGACAACGAGGGGATCACCTTCATCTCCCTGATCCCGACCCACTACCGAATGATCCTGGCCGTGCCCCCACAGGACCGCGAGGGCCTGGAGTACAAATTACTAAAAAAACTACTCTGCTCGTCCGCGCCGGCCACGGTGGAGATGAAGCGGGAGGTCATGGCCTTCTTCCCGGGGGTGGATCTCTACGAAGGCTACGGCTCCACCGAGGCCGGGATCGTGACAGTGCTCAAGCCCCGGGAGCAGTTCACCAAGCCCGGCTCCATCGGCCGGGAGTCCACGGGGACATCAATAATCCGGATCTTGGACGAGACCGGAGCCCCGGCGAAGGCCGGGCAGATCGGCGAGCTCTACTCGAGGGGCCCCATGCTCCTGGACGAGTACTACAAGATGCCCGAGAAGACCCAAGAGTCGTTCAGCGACGGGTACTTCACCGCAAGGGACATGGCCTACCGTGACGAGGACGGCTACTACTTCCTGGTGGACCGCAAGGACAACATGATCATCACCGGAGGGGAAAAAGTCTTCCCCTCGGAGGTGGAGGCCGTACTCTTCAGGCACCCCGCCATCTACGACGCCGCTGTGGTGGGTCTGCCCGACACCAAGTGGGGCGAGGTAGTCACCGCAATAGTCATCCTAAAAGAAAACGCCCAAGCCACCGAAGAAGAAATAGTGACCTACTGCAAAGGCAAAACCGCCGGCTACAAGCGCCCCAAACGAGCCATCTTCATCACCGAAGACCAGATGCCCCGCACCCCCACCGGCAAGATCCTCCACCGCATCCTAAGGGACCGCTTCGGCGGTTAGTCGTCATCCTGAGCGAAGCGAGCGCTAGCGAGCGGAGTCGAAGCCTACGGTCAGGCGCAGCGAACGCGTCATCCCGACCGACCGGAGGGAGCGGAGGGACCTCAGGCAATTCTCTCAAACACCCAGCCAAGCAACCCGGTCGGCACGGGGGACCCCTCGGTGAACCGGGCGCCGGGGGGATTCCCCCAAACGCCCTGACTCAGTCCGCCGTCGCAGTATCCATTCCCCCCCCAGACGGAACGCCGTCGGCAGAGTCTTCACCAAAGGGTTCCCCCCGCACCGACTTCAACTCCAAACACTCTGACATTATTAGAATTAGCCGAGGGAGCGCCAGGGAGCCTCAGGGAGTCTCAGGGAGTGTGAGGGAGTCCCAGTCGTCAACGATTAATCAACGCATTTATGGAACGCAGGCCTCAACGACCGAGAGGGCAGTTCGTCCGCAAATCGTCCGCACTTCAACACCCCCGGACCTGGCCTCCGATACTCGGTATGGAGGCAAGAAACACGGATGGAAGTTCCTACCCGCTCGAACTCAAGAATTGCTGGCTCAAGCTTAAGCAGGTGAAGAAGGGAGATAAGGAGTACCGCAAGGCGAAGCGCATTGCGAAGAAGCTGGAGCACTGCCGACTGCAAACCAAGAAGGCCTTCGACAAGGGGCTTCGGGAGGTAATGGAGGGTCAGCGCGAGATGGAGGTCCAGCGCCTGGACACCTTCTTCCTGGAGATCGGTATGGACGTGAAGATCAAGCTCTCGGGGAAGCACAAGGAGCGGATCATCCTCACCAATGTCCTCTTCAACCGCGTCTGGATGCACCACAACCAGCAGGAGGTCCACGTCCTGGTCAAGGGCTGCGAGAAGATCGGGTTCGAGCGGGTGACCTTCTCCGATGGGTTCGGCCTGAAGCAGTACTTCGACCTGGAGCCACAGAACGAAGCCCGCGGCGGGCAGACGGTCCTGGGCGGGATGGGGATAGGAACGCCTTTCCAACTCTGATCATCGGTTCTTCATCATCGCCTTGGTCCAGAACTCCCGGCCAATGCTATCGCTCATCGATTCCGACCTCCAGCGAGGGGACGTGCTCGAGGCCGGTGTGGAGGGCGGTGCTCAGGTCAGCAAGGCGTCCCCAACCGAACGGTTACGGGGGCCCCGGATGGAGATACCTACCCGCGGCCCCCTCGGAGAACCCCGGAGAGGCGCCGATCCAATAATGAAGAGCTACAGCATGACCGAGCCCGAACTGGCCCAGCACATGATCTGGCTTGGAGCTATACAGGCGATCAACCTGGACGGGGGCGGCTCGACCACCATGTGGGTGGACGGCATGTCGGTGAACGGCATCGTCTCCCATCCCAGCGACAATGAAACGGCCGATCACCACGGCGAACGCTGGGTCTCGGACGGGCTGCTGGTGTTCTCCAACTGACGGCCACCCCATCTGGGGAACGCTCCGTCCGACTATCCCAGCATCAACCACAGAAAGGCAACAGACGCCGCGGCCATGAGGCCGGCGCCTGCCCAGCCGGCGGCCAGGAGGCCGCGGCGGGGCCGCAGGGCCGGGTCGTCAATGTAGCGAGACGCGCAGTACACGTTGAGCGCGTAGTAGAGCGGCGCCACCGCGAAGCCCATGATCGCAGCGATCTTGGTGAGCATCATGGGCTTGGGAACGAGGATCAGGATGGGCACCACGATGAACCATATCGCGGTCAGGAAGATCCAGTAGGGCGCCGCCCAGGGTCCGGGGCGGTCACGTCGCTTCGGGCTCAGGAGCCTCAGGGCCTCGGCGAGGGACCGGGGGAAGCCGTCCATCACGATGTAGCAGGTGGAGAACATAGCGAAAAAACCGGCCAGCATAAAGAGGGGGAAGGCCCACCCGCCCAGGACGTCCACGTAGACCTCGGAGATCGCCGCGGCCACACCGGCGCCGTCCGGGGGCTTGCCCTCCGCGGTCAGGTAGGTGCCCAGGAGGTAGAACACCACACCAAGAAAGATGCTGAGGCCGTAGCCCACCCGGAGGTCGAGCATGGCGGCGCGGGTGAGGAAGGTCTTGTCCGCCGTCCCGTCCGCCGCGCACGCGGCCCATCGACCCCGCTTCTCCTGGGCCCACATGGAATGCCAGATGCTAACGTCGATGCCCGTCGGCATCCAGCCGAGGAGGGCCACGGCCAACACCAGGCTCCCCGCGGGGAGGGCCGGGAGGACCAGGTGCGCGAAGGCCCCCACGGGGGGCGGCTTCGCCACGAAGGCCGCCAGGGTGAGGGCCGCCAGCACCAGCATCATGATCCGGTTGATGAGATCCATCCCGGGATAGCGCCCCACCACCAGGAGGACGTAGGCCGCGGTCGCCACCACGATCCCCCAGAAAGCCAGGGGGCTCAGGCCCATGTCTGTCCACCAGGTCGGGAACGCAGCACCGAAGCCCACGGTGAGAACCGAGGCCGCGATGCTCACCACCGCGACCGCGACGCCCACGCCCTGGGCCAGGGTGAACAGTACGAAGAGGAGGAGGGGCCAACGCCAGGGGCCGGGCACCCGCGCGTAGCCCGCCAGCAGGCTCTCCCCGGTGGCCATCGCGTAGCGTGGTCCAAGGTCAAAGGCCGGGTATTTGATCAAGTGGGCGACCAGCACTACCCAGAGGAGGGCCGCGCCGTGGAGCATCCCCGCCCGGGGGGCGAGGACGAGGTGGCTCGCACCGATGCTCGTGGCCGCCAGCAGGACGCCGGGGCCGAGGCAGCTCCAAAAATTGCGGAGTCTACCGCTACTCATCCAGCGGCGTGCCCATGACCTGCGCGAAGGCGTCGTCGTCCATGAGGGTGCCGGACGCGACGAGCTGCCGGTACTTGATGAAGTCGATGACCGCAGTACCCGTGATCTTCTTTGTATTAAACGCGCCGAAGCCGAGGAGGGCCTCGCCGGACATGTTCGCCGCCAGCCAGTGGCGGTTGGCGAGCTTCATCTGGTCCCAGAAGAACTTCTTCTTGGCCCGGATGCCGTCGATGCTCTTGATCAGGCAGCCCGGGAAGAGGTTGGTGAAGGTCCAGAGGATGTCGTCCACTTCCTTGTCCAGGAGGGTGAAGTCCTTCGGACTCGCCTTGATCAGGGCCCGGGCGGCCCTGGCGTCGTCTCCGGTCTTGAAGTTCCCGTAGACGACCTCGCCGTCCTGGAGGTACGTCTCGGTGATCACCCCCGGGTTGCGCACGAACTCACCGTCGACCTTGAGGACCGGGGCCAGCTTGGTCACGAGGCCCTTCTGCTTCATGGTGTATGCGCTCCACATCTCGCAGGACACGCAGTTCCACAGCGCGTCCTCGATGCTGAGGAACCAGGGCAGGAAGTCCGTGCTCCCGCCGTCGGGCGCGGAGCCGTGCTTCGGCCCGGCCTGGCCGAAGATCGCCAGATCGGAGGTGACGGTGATGTCGCAGGCCATGCCGATCTCCTGGCCTCCGGCCACGCGCATAGCGTTCACCCGGCAGATCGTGGGCTTCTTGCAGCCCAGGATTGCGTCCACCATGGCGTTGAAGAGGTCCATGTACTCGCCGTACTCGTTGGGCCTGCGGCTGTAGTACTCGGAGTACTCCTTGGTGTTCCCGCCGGTGCAGAAGGCCCTGTCGCCGGCCCCCGTGAACACCACCGCTACCACGCTGCGGTCGCTGGAGGCTTCGGTAAAGCCTGCAATGACGCCCTTGACCATGGCGGTCGTGTAGGAGTTGAGCTGAGCGGGGTTGTTCAGGGTGATCCTGGCCGCGTAGAGGCCCTCGACGACTTCGCCGGCGGGGTTACGGATCGGTACCTTCTCGTAGACCGTGCACGGGGCCTCGTCGTGGCTCCCCCAGAACTGCTCACCGCCTTGCGAATGGTTCTTCAGGCTGTCGTCTCTCGGCATCCACTCAAGACCCATAATGTCCCTCCATCCGTGAGTTTCGGATTTGTTGATAGCTCGATTGAAGGGGCAAGTCAAGAGGCGGCGGTGTGTCTCAATTCGACTGGATCGACAGCAGGTATTCCATGCACACGGCGAGCTGTTCGGTGGTACGTTGGGAGAGGTCCATGAACTGGACACCGATGCCCTCACCTACACCATGGGACACGTAAGGATGACGAACACGGGCGGCCACTTCCACAGAGGTATCGAGGCAGGGTAGCTGGAATCGGAGATGAACCTCTTCTCCGATGAAGTGGATCTTGTCCGTCTCTACGAACGCACCACCCAGGGACATATTCTGGAGCACACCCATGTACATGCAACGGGCTGCCGACACAACCACCGCGGTCCTGTTCGGCAAGTCTATCCGCGGACGTCGCTGGCGTTGACTCGCCAGGCCTGTCTGGCCCGCTACCCTCTCATGGTTCGAGTTCCCTGCTAGTTCAGATCCTAAGGCGAAAGACGTATTTCTCGGTTTCAGATGTGTTCGCTCGCCCCAGTGATTGTATGGTAGTTCTGAGTTTCGTGTGCTGACCCTTGTACCTCCATAAATTCGGATCGGCCTTCTCCTTCGCGTCCCATTCCGCTTCCCCTCGTTGTCCCGACAGGATGCCCTATGCTAGTCTCACCTCATCTGTGGATGTCGTGAAACAAGGTTTCGAAGATGCGGTGGTTGCTCCTCCTCTGTCTCCTTCTCCCCCGTCCTGCTGACGCCGGCGACGGCCTCGACGTACGTGGCTGGCTCTCCCGCCCTGGTGTGAAGCTCCTCGCCGTGGAGTTCTATGCGACGTGGTGCAAGCCTTGCATGGAGGCCGTCCCTCGCTGGAAGGGCCTGCACGAGAAGTACCGGGACCAGGGGTTCCGGTTGGTCGTGGTGTCTGTGCAGGACCCCGATGGCACCTGCATGAATCCGCGCTGGAACCCCGATGACATCGTATGCGACGACGAAGGCCATCTTTCGGACGCCATGAAGGTGGGGAACAACCTCCCCGCAGCATTCTTGTGGTCCTGGCGGGGCAACCTCCTTGTGAGGCGGGGCCACGTGGATGACGTCGCTCAGGCCGTGGAGGAGGAGCTGTCACGCCTGCCCCGGGTGACCCTCGACGAGGGGATGGAGAAGGGTCTGAGGCCGATTCTCCGGGCAGAGCTATCCCAGGCAGGGAAGGTGACGATCCTCGCTGATAGGGCAGAGCGGGAGGCCCTGGCGAAGATGCGGAAGGAGTCCTACGAACTGGGGTTCTCAGACAGGACCACCTGCAAAGTCGGAGAGCAGCTTGCTGCCAACTCCCTCCTGAAGGCGACCCGGAGTCGGTCAGGGGGCCGCGAGCGTCTGACGCTTCAACTCTTCTCAGCAGAGACGGGGTGCCTGAACGGGAGCGCGTCGGTGGGGTGGAACCCGAGCCGTCCGGAGGGCTCCGTGGCCGAAGCGGTGGCGGAGCTCACCGACAGTCTTCGAGTTCCTGTGGAGATGC
>CAZNWW010000029.1:0-11491 GCA_964576155.1 uncultured Myxococcales bacterium
CGTCGAGGCCTCGGGCCAGCGCGTGGTCCGGACAATAGGCCTCGTCCACCTCGACGCGATGCCGTGGTCCCGGCGGCGAGACGCCCGCGGGGGACGGGTCGCAGCGGATCTCCGCGGAGGCCACCCGCCGGTCGCAACCGGCGAGCCCCGGGATCAACCGACGGAGCAGGGCGGTCTTGCCGCTCGATGGGTAGCCTGCGACCACTATCAGGGGAACCATTCACACCGTCCTCGTTCGGACCTCCGGTCCGACAAGTAGACCCGGATGCGAGGGAGCAAGTCAACGACTGTGTGGAATTCCCCTCTGGATCATGGTACACCACCCCTTGTTCCCGGGGCCGGGGATCCCCGGCGGTTGGCCATCGGAGGACCAGATGAAGCAAGGGTACGAAGGCAGGCACCAAGCGGAGCCCGAGGGTAAGGAGCGTTGGTACGAGAACGCACTCAGGGACCGACGGCAGGTGCTCCTCTCGGGTGAGGTGTCCGACCGCAGCGCGCGGGTGTTGGTTTCGCAGTTCCTCGCGTTGGACGCGGAGGACAATGAGGCGCCCATCACCTTCCTGATCAACTCCGGAGGGGGCGGTATTTCGGCGGGCTTCGCCATCTTTGACATCATCCAGATGATCTCCGCACCGGTACGGACCGTGGGCGCCGGCCTGGTGGCGAGCATGGGGGTGACCCTCCTGCTCGCCGTGCCAAAGGAGCAGCGCTTCTCGCTTCCCAACACCCGGTACATGATCCATCAGCCCCTGATCTCAGGGACCATGGTCGGTCCTGCTTCGGATCTCGAGATCTCCGCCAGGGAGATGGTCAAGCTCAAGGAGCACCTGAATCGCCTCATCTCCGAAGCGACCGGCCAGCCCCTGGAGCGGGTCGAGAAGGACACCCTCAGAGACTATTGGATGAACCCCGAGGAGGCGTTGGACTATGGCCTCGTGAGCCGGATCTCCAGCAGCTTCGGCGAGTTCTCGGAGTAGTCGGCATGCGGAATTGGGTCAACAGAGCCCAGTGCGCACAGGATTCATCCTGTGGTGTCGACAACATTCATGTTGTCCTCCTCGTGATCATCCTGATCAGCGCCTGTTCCGCACCAACCGTGCACCAGGGCAGCCCCGCTGACCAGGAGCGGATGCGCTACGAGTCGGCCCTGAGCGACCTGATCCGCAACCGAACCCAGGAGGCCCAGGAGGCCTTCGCCACCCTCATGGAGAGCTCCTCCAACCCCGAGGTCACGGAGCTGTCCATGCTGCGCCTGGGCGATGCGCTCTTCGGAGAGGGCAAGTTCGCGGAGGCCCGGGAGGTCTACCGACAGTTCACGGAGCAGTTCGGCTCTTCGCTGAACGTTCCCCATGCGCTGTACATGTCGGCTCGCTGCCACCTTGAGCGGACTCCTACGGATCTGTGGATCCTCCCGCCGGCCGCAGAGCGTGAGCAGGGCGACCTGGAGCAGGCCATGGTCCTCCTCAGGCGACTGATCCTGTCCCACCGGGAGAGCTTCTCCGCGGTGCGGGGTCGGGCGCTCTTCGCACGATCGGCGAAGAAATCCTGTGAGCATGAACTCTATGTGGCCAGGTACTACATGGGGCGCAAGCGCCCCGTAGGGACGATTCAGCGACTGGAGCAGCTCCTTGCGGACGAGGCGGACCAACGGAAGCAGGGCCTCCTGCCGCCGAACTGGCACATGTGCAGGGAGCTGGACGACGGGTTCCTCCTCCTGGCCGAGGCCTACGCCAGGGACCACAGCGCAGAGGGCGTCAAGAGCGCCATTGATCGTTACCAGGCCCTGCGCCCCATGGGCGAAGCGGCGGAGGACATGCGGGAACTCCTGGAGGAGATGAAGTAGCGCGGTTCGTGCACGAGCACGAGCGCGTCAGCGAGCATGTTCACGAACCCATGCCCTGATTTGCTTGATCGTCATTCCCTCACGGATGTATACTGTATTTCGATGGGTATCGAGGGACACACACCATGACAGACGTTGAGTTCAAGATCGGGGATCTTGCGGTCTACCCGGCCCAAGGGGTAGCGGAGATCGTCGGGATCGAGACGCGCCGGATCGGCGCGCTTCAGGAGATCTTCTATACCCTCCGAATTGTCGACTCGGAGAAGAAGATCATGATCCCGGTCAAGAAGGTCAGCTCTGTGGGGTTGCGCAAGGTCATCACCGCTGCGGACGCGAAGGCCCTCTTCGACCTCATGGCGGGCAAAGGTGATAAGAGCGATGTCCAGGAGACCTGGAACCGCCGTTACCGTCGCTACCTCGAGAAGATCAAGAGCGGGAGCGCCACCGAGGTCGCCGAGGTCCTTCGAGACCTCTCGGTGATCAAGATGGGTAAGGAGCTCTCCTTCGGTGAGCGCAAGATGCTCGACATGGCCAAGACCCTCCTGGTCAAGGAGATCTGCATCGCCACCAAGGACAGCGAGGAGGCGGTCGAGGCGAAGCTCGACGCGCTCTTCGCTGCCGAGGTCGAAGACGAGATCGAGGAAGAGGAAGCCGACAGCGCCGACGTGGTCGCCGACAAGGTCGCCTCCGAATAGTCATTCAACCGGGGAAACCCCATGAGAGCGGTCGTGCAGCGTGTCTCCGAGGCCTCGGTGTCGGTGGAGGGAGTGGTCCGTGGGCGGGTCGGCCACGGCCTTTTGGTCCTCCTGGCCGCCGGAGACGGTGACGGCCAGGAGGATCTGGACTACCTGGTCCGCAAGGTCATTGGACTCCGCATCTTCGAGGACGCCGACGGGAAGATGAACCGCTCGGTCGAGGACGTCGGGGGCGGGCTCCTGGTGATCTCCCAGTTCACCCTCTACGGAGACTGCCGAAAGGGCCGCCGCCCCTCCTTCGTCCACGCCATGGAGCCCGTCGCAGCGTACATCATGGTGCAGGACTTCGTCGCCCGTTGCCAAGCCCTCGGCCTCCCGACAGAGACCGGTGTCTTCGGCGCAAACATGCAGGTCTCCTCGATCAACGACGGCCCCGTCACCCTCCTCATCGACTCATCCGGGCATGGACCTCAGGGTTCCTAGAGACACCCAATCGGGATCGCCACGATCTGGTCGTCGAGTTGGCGCACCTCTTCGCCGTTGTGGATCACCAGGCCGAGGGTGAGATAGCGCTCTGAGATGAAATCCTTGAGGCCACGCAGTCGTCGCATATTCAGGGTCTGCGTATACTTGATCTCGACAGGCAATACCCCGAACGGCCCCTCCAGAACCAGATCGACCTCAGCTCCCGCGCTGGTTCGGTAGTGAGAGGCTTCGAAGGGCGTACCTCGGTTGTTGAATCCCCGAAAGATGTTCTCGATGACCATCGCTTCAAATGAGAGACCCATGCTTGGGTGGGAGAGCAGAGAGTCGAGCTTGGGGATGTGCAGCAGGTGATGGAGAAGCCCTGAGTCTCGCAGGTAGCCCTTGGGGTGCTTGACGACCCTCTTCGTGGCATCACGGTGATAGGCGGGCAACTGGCGCCAGATGAAGGTGCCGTGCGCGATGTTGAAGTACTCTCGGGCGGTTGGCTGTGAGACAGCCAGCGCTCGGGCCACATCAGCGACGTTGATTACACTGCCCGAGAGGTGACCGAGCATCTGTACAAATGTACGAAACCGATCTCGATTCAGGTTGGGAAAGAGCTGCAGAATGTCACGATCCACATAGGTAGAGAGATAGTTCTGCATCCACAGCGATTGAACACGATCGCTCTTTGACAGCCATGGCTCGGGATAGCCACCGCGGCGCCAATGTTCGGTGGTCTGTGCCAGCGTCAGCCTGGATTCGAGATGCAGCAGCGCCTCAGGCGCGGCGGCCTCACTTATGATCTCAAAGAACTCAGATGGTTCTTGAGAGTGCGCCTCTGCGCATGAGAACGGCGAGAGCTCGATTATCGCCACCCTCCCTGCGAGGCTCTCTGAAACAGCCTGCATCAGGTCAGGAGAGCTGGAACCGGTGATTACGAATCGTCCCTTCCGACCCCGGTCTGCGTCGATGGCAACACGCAGGGCTTCGAAGACCGCGGGCATTGTTTGCACTTCGTCTATAACGATCCTGTCGGAGTGAAGCCGAAAGAAGAGGTCCGGGTCGTGGGCTATTTGTTGACGGTCCCCTCTCTTCTCCAGATCGAACAGGCGCCACTCCTTCGGTAGCATCTGCAGCATGGTGGTCTTGCCGCACTGCCTCACTCCAAGGATGGCGACACAAGGGAAGTGACAGAGAAGCTCGTTCAGATAATCGATAGAGTGCCGTCTCATACCTAGCAAAGTAAAGGAGAGACTTTAGAAATGCAAGGTAAAAATACGCCAACGATGCTGGTTGTCGAGGTCACCACCCTGACCAGTAGTCAAACGGTGGGGGGCTGGGTCGAGGAGTGAGGTGGTGGTCGTGCGGGTCAGTCCCAGACTATTTGCAGGGGGGGAGATTCTGATCTGTGCAGTTCTTGGCTTCCTTGCCCGCCTCCTCCACCAGGAGGACGTTGTCCAGGCGGCACTCCAGCCAGCCGTTCAGGCACTCCGGATCGAGGCAGTCGCCGCGCTTGTTCTGCAGACCTTCGTCCAGGTAGGTGTACCACTTGGGGAAGGTGATCTTGATCTCATCCACGAGGGGTGACCAGCGAGCCTCGGTGAAGTCGTACTCGGCGCGGATGGTCTGATTGCCCACTTCGCCGTTCTTCTTCCACCATTCGGCCAGGTTCTCGATCTCCTCCTGGGCGACGTCGCGGATCGCGTTCCCCGCTGCGCTGATGATCTTGCCCTCCTCGACGGACTCGAGGTTGCTCATGAGGAGCGCATAGCGGTCGTTCATCTTCAGGGTGTTGTTCAGCGCCCGCTCTACCATGGTGGGCTCCCGCAGCCACGCGGCCGCGGCCCGGCTACGCTTGAATTTCCGCTCGATGGCTGCCTTCCGCTTGGACCAGGAGGCCAGCCGGGCCTTCTCCCCCTCCAGGATTGAGCGGTCCAGGACCGTCCAGTCCGAGAGCATGGGGATGGTGTCATCGTCGCGATCCAGCTCAGGCTTGAGCCACACGAGATCGCGCAGGTACTTGTACTTGTGCGGTGCGAGGGACTTCGCCACGAGGAGGGTCTTGTTGTAATCCAATCGGCTGAGCTTGCGCTCAAAGGTGGTCGGGTTCTCCAGCAGCTTGACGAGCCAGAAGTATTTCATCGGAATGTCCGCGTTGACCAACGCAGAGATCGCCTCACGGTAGGTCGGCGCGTCCACCTGGTCCGCGTACTTCGCTCGGTAGTCGTCCTGGGTCATGAAGAAGGGCTCGAGGCGCTTCTCCAGGAGCGCAATTCCCTTCTGCGCATTTTCGGGATCCAGGACCGACGCATAGAGCATGTACATATGGTACTCAGGCTGGTCACCCTCCACCATCGTCTGCGGGTAGCCGGGCTGCGGCTCGGGGATGGCGATCATCCCGCTGAAGTGTTTCTTGGCGAGCTTGAAATCCTTGATGCGGAGCAGGCCCCAGTAGAGGTCCGGATCAGTAGCCTTGAGGGCCACGAGGGCCTCTTCAGTGTACTGGGCGACGTAGCCCTTCCGGTCGGTCTCGGCCAGGGATCGGGCCTCCGCCAACTTCTGCCGCAGCTCGCCCCACGGCTCCACAGACTCCTTGAACCAGCGGGCCTGCTTGGCATGCTCCCGCTGGACCTTCTTGTAGCGGTCCATGAGCTCCTTGAAGCGCTTGCGGTCCACCTCGAAGCGGACCTCGTCTCTGTCCTTCACAAAGAGGAGGCAGGCCTGGACGTCGTACTCCCAGAGCTTGTTGTAATAGATGTCAAAGACCGCGATTCCGATCCACCAGGTAACGTCCAGCGTGGCCTTGAAGCCCCGCGCCGGGTCCGCCCAGATGCCCTTCTCTTGCACATCGACCATGTGGTCAGCCTGGCGGGACACGATGAGCTTGGTCATCGTCTTGTCGAACTCTTCCGGCTGGTACAGGTAGAGCTTGGTCAGGAAGTGGATGTGTCGTGCGCCGGCCTCGGCCTTGAGGATCATGTCCTCATAGGCCTCCGGGGTGCCGCCGAACTCGGCCTTGGACTTGAAGTAGTCCTCGAACTGGACCTTCTCTCCGGCCAGGAGACTCGCACCGGCGGTCTCGTCCTTGAACATCACCGCCAGCGTCTGGTAGGCCTCGGGGTAGCTGCTCTGGATGCCGGCCAGGGCCGCGTCACATTCCGCCTTTTTGTCCAGCTTTTCGTCAACGACGATGAACTCCAGGGGCTTGCGCTCCTTGTCGTTCTTGGCCTGCTGGGGCATCCACTTACCGAGGCAGGTGAGGCCGGCCTTTAGGATCGGCCGCTTGGCCATCTCCGTGGCGAGGGTGGGGTAGGTCTTGTCGTTGGGATCCATGAGCTGTACGACGCCCCAGTAGGCTTCCTCGTCCTCGGTCATGAGGACTTTCATGTTCTCCGGGCTGCATTTGCCCGGGGACACGCAGAACCAGAAGAGCTCGCCGCGGCCATCGATGATGGTGGCCATCTTCTTGACCTTGCGCAGGGTCCCGATCTCGCTGACGACCATCTCGCTGGCGAGGCGCGCCTTTTTCAGCGAGATGAACTTCTCCTCTTCCTCTTTTTCTTTCTCGGCCAGGGCCTGGAGGCCCTCTTTGAGGCCCCGTTCCCGTTGCCGTGTCTGCAGCAGGTTCTCCCACTGCCGGTCCCAGCAGCGGATCGCCTTGGAGGCCTTGGAGAACTTGTCCAGGACCGGGATCCAATTCCGTAGGAGGGCGAAGTCTGTGGGGAAGAGGATCACGTAGCGGCTGGAGCCGAGGCTCTTCCAGTTCTCCTCGGTGTAGCTCACCACGGAGGGGAGGTAGTCCTGGGCCTCGAAGATGAAGCTGTATTCGTACACGAAGACCGGCACCTGGGACGGGTCCATGGGGACATCGCTCTCGGGGCATCTCTGGATGGTTCCCGCGGTGGCTGGATAGAATTTTTTGTTCTCGGGGCAGTAGTCGGCGGGCTTCAGGGTGTGGACGAAGCACTCGCATTTATCCTTGCACTCGCCGGGGACCTTATCGCAGTACCCGTCGGTGTAGATATCCTTGTTCTCGAGGTGCTCGGCGCAGCCCTGGTCCGCGGCAGCCGGCGCGGCTGCCGCGCCCTCGTCGGCATCCTCGGCATCGTCAGTTCCCGTGGCGGCCGGCTGGGCCGACGGGATGTCCAAGCATTTCTCAAAGCCAGGGCACACGATCTTGGAGGCCGGGTAGAAGTGTGCGTCGGCCATACACATCTTGCCACGCTCCCGGATGGGGAGGTTCTGGATGTTCAGCTCCGGCAACTCCTCGTCCTCGCTGAGGTGCAGGCTGTCGTTATCGATGGAGATCGGGTCGCCGTACGGCTTACGATCCTTCGACTCGATGTCGTCGAAGACATAGGCCTGCTGCACGATGGTGACCTTGGCGGTCATGGGGAAGTACTGGAGGCGGATGTTGCCGGACTTCTCCTGCAGACGGGCCTCCTTCTCGTCATACACCCGGGCCAGGTCCTGGACCTTCTGTTTGTCGATCTTCAAGAGGTCGCCCTGGAGGAAGGCCCGCACCCGGGTGCTTGCGACCGGGTCGACGAAGATGTAGCCCACGAGGCCGATGATCACCGCCAGGGCCAGGAGGAAGAAGACGAGGCCGAGGTGGCCTTTCGTTCCGCCGGCCATGAGCTCGTCGATCTCCTCGGCCCGAATGTCCAGGTCGCCGGTATCTTCGCCGGAGTCGGAGACCATCTGGGAGAATCCGTCACCCAGGATCTGGTCGAGGTGATCCGCCGTGGACTCGAAGCGGTCGTCCTCGTCAGAAGATGCCTCGGGCTCGGGCGTCTCAGACTCGGTCCCGTATGCGTCGGCCTCGTAGGCGTCGGCCTGGGGTGCCTCGGTCTCCGGTGCCTCGGGCTCGTTGGTCGGAATGTCGTCCCGCTTGTCGTCGTGACCGTTGTCCATGTGGTCCTCTTCCTCGCGCGTGAGTTCACTAAAAACTACAGATAGGGATTTAAAACCGTGCGCGACCCAAAGTCAAGGACAACAGTCTGCACCTCGGGGTTCGGCGCCGGCGGCGGGCTGTGGGCGTCCCGGTCGTCTCACCTCTCGGCACAGCCTGTAACTCAAGGCTTGTTACAAGGCGTGGGCCGAAGGGTGACGAAGTGCTGGAGGGGGTGTGGTGGTCGATGGCGAGGCCGGGGGACAAGCGGAGCGTTCCTGGAATAGGAGTCGCACTCACCGTGCGGCGAGCAGGCCAGGATGCCCCCCGGACCGCCAGCGCCCGCCACACTCCCTCCAGCGCAAGGAACCCTGAGGCTCACGCCGCCTAGATGCAGCCGCCGTTGCACTCATCGAGGGCTATGATCACCTGCTTGTGGCCCAACTTCGGGACCTGGGTCACGGTTTCTCCGAAGAGGACCCGGGTGCCGTCAGGCGCCAGGCCGAAGATGATCACCTCGAGTTCGAGGTCCGTGGACAGGCTGGTGATCTCGATGTAGTTGTTCTCGTTCACGTCGGGGTGATCCGCGGTGAGGTTGCAGGGATAGGTCCCGTGGAACTCCGAGTCGCCGGTGTCCTCGCGGTTGATGTTGATCTCCATCTCTTCCGTTCCGGCGAACGCGCAGTTGGACATCGCTGCGGGGAAGGACCAGCGCAGTTCCAGGGTCCCCTTGATCTGCTCCAACTCAAGGATCTCGGGAGGGGAGGAGGGCTCATCACCCTTCTTCACCTTGAGGTTTTCGTACTCGGCCTTGTATAGCACGTCCCCGTCCGCGGAGATCCCGATCAACCGGACGTTGTAGGTGCCGACTGGCACCAACGAAATCGCCACGGTGCCGTCGCTGCATGCCGTCTTCCGCACCAGGATCCTTTGCTCTTCCTGGTAGAGTTGCAGCTCCACCTCGGCGATGCCGGCGTTGGAACATGTTGTGTTGGCCACTTGCCATGAAACTTCTACGGTGCCCGTACCGGCGTCCTCCTCCGGGCCACAGGCCGCTGCGAGAATCGCCACGACGGTCAGGGTCATCCACTTGCGAGTCATCCGGACCTCCTCTTTTCTTGATTCAACCACGTCCCTCCCGGGACGCAAGAATCGACCGCCTATTCCAGATTTTTGTCGAGCAAGTGCTCTCCTGGGATGATGGACTCGTGGAGATCCGTCCACCCAAGGGCCGGGAGGGCCGATGGAGAGCCAACGAGAGACCTGGTATCGAGCACTGATCCTGGCCGCGCTGGTGGTGTCGGTCGCGGCCTGCAGCGCCGAGTTGCGCCGTCCGCTGATTGCGTACGACTTCGACAACCCGATCCTCAACGAGCGCTGGCTCCGGGCCCACCATGACCCCTTGCCTCCGGCAAGGCCGGCCCCGGCTCCTGCCGTGGCGAAGGCCGATTCCCCTGTGGGAGGCCCGTCTCGGGCCGAATCGGGGCGAGGCGCCCCTCCCACAGGTGCACCTTCGCCCGAGAACCCCATTCCAGTGCTCGTTAGGAAGTCCCCCGCACCCATAGCCCCCGTCTCGCCCCGGGGCACGGCCGCGAAGTCTCTGCCCATCGCCACTGCTGCGGAGCAGGGGCCGACCTTCGTCCCAGAGAAATGGGATGATCCACCCCCGTCGCCCGAAGTTACGGTTTCACTGCCCCCGATTCCCGAATCCCCGAAGCCCGAGTCCAAGCCCGTGCCCGAGTCCGTGCCCAACCCAGTGGTGGTCGAGGCCCCCGATGCCCCCGAGGTAGCAGACGCGGCGAGCCGCCTGGTCGGGATCCGCTCCTCCTTTGACCAGGACACCTTCCTGAAGCACGTGCTCTTCGTCAGCAACGTAGCGCTGGACGACGCGCCCGGCGAGGGCCTCGTCAGCTGGGTCTGGAAGACCTACGGCAAGGCCGGCTCCACGAGCCTCGCCCCGGGGCACCTCGTTTTCCTGGGGTGGGGCGGCCGGGTTCGCGTTGTCGGGGTCGTCGAGGAGGTGGATGAGTTCGGCACCGCGCAGTTCGTCACCGTCCACGGCGACGAGGTGAAGCGCCAGAAGATCACCATGGCCCACCCCAGGGCTCGCCGGGACGAGCACAGCGGCCGGATCCTCAACAGCCCCGTCGGCAAGGGCCGCCTCGCCGGTGAGACCCTCATGGGCTGTGTCGCCGTGGTCCCGGACGCGTCCGGTAGCTCCGGGCTGGCGAAAGCGGAGTAGCGCACGGATCGTTCGTTCGGGTGCAGTGCTTTCGTTGGTTTTCCGTTGCTCGGGTTCATGCTAACACGTTGCGTCGTCAGCTTTGACGGGAGGCGTCATGCGCAAGCTGTTCTTCCCAGACTCCATCCTGGTGATCGGTGTGTCCTCGGGGGCCCGCAACATGGGGCGCAACATCGTGGACAACCTGCTCCGGTTCAAATACGGAGGTCGGATCTACCTCTTGGGTCGGAGGCGGGGATTCTACGCCGGGCACCAGATCCACACGGACATCGAAGCGCTCCCGGAGGGCATTGATCTGGCAGTGATCCTGACCCCCGCAGAGGTCATCGTGGACACCCTCAAGGCCTGCGCCCGCATGGGGATCCGCCGGGTGATCATCGAGAGTGGCGGCTTCTCCGAACTCACCGGAGAGGATGACAAGCGGGACCAGGAGCTCCTGGCGACAGCCCGGGAGTATGGGATCCGCTTCGTGGGCCCCAACGGTCTCGGTGTGATATGCAGGGCCTCGGGACTGGTCTCGCCCTTCATGCCCATGGACGACCTGCCCCGTGAGGGGGACATCTCCCTCATGGCTCAGAGCGGCGGAGTCGGCGTGACCTATATCGGCGCGCTGTTTGTCGAGAACCTGGGCATGGATCGGTTCGTCTCCCTGGGCAACAAGCTCTGCCTGGATGAGACCGATTACCTGGAGCACATCGGCGAGGCGGGGACCAGCCGGGCAGTCTGCATCTACCTCGAAGACATCCGCCGGGGTCGTGCCTTCCATGATGTGATCCGAAGCTTTGACGGCGCCGTGATCGTGCAGAAGGCCGGGGTTACCGCTGCCGGGCGCAAGGCAGCCGCGTCCCATACAGCCTCCCTCGCCGTGGACGACCGAGTGGTGGATGCCGCGCTGCGGCAGGCCGGCGCGATCCGGGTGGGATCCATGGGTCAGATGATCGCCCACGCGAAGGCCGCCGCCCTTCCCCCCATGGGTGGAAACCGGCTGATGATCATTGCCCGCTCAGGGGGTCACGCGGTCATCGCGGCGGACGTGGCGGAGCAGAACGGCTTCATCCTCCCGCCCCTCCCTGCAAAGATGGCGGAGCTGGCCGCAGGTGCGGGTCGCGGTCGCGTGATTCGTACCGACAATCCGTTGGATCTGGGGGATATCTTCGACTTCGAGATATACAACCAGCTCCTGATCATGGCCGCGAAGAGCGACGCGTTCGACGGTGTGGCCATGGTCCACGTCTTCGCGTCGAAGGGTGATGTCCGGTCCTCGGCCCACCTGCTCAAGTCCGCTGCCCAGCTCACCGAGTCCACCGGGAAGCCGGTCTACATCTGTTTCATAGCGATGCCTCAGGCCCTGG